>NZ_JBHTTQ010000086.1:0-31604 GCF_042794475.1 Streptomyces sp. NPDC056527 | reverse complement strand
GTGACGGCGCACTCGGTGGCCATCTCGGCGATCTCGAAGCGGATGTGCTGGAGCTTGGCCAGCGGCCGCCCGAACGCCTCGCGTTCCTTGACGTACTGAGTGGTGAGCTCCACAAGACGCTCCGCTCCGGCGATGGCGGCGACCGCGATCGTGATGCGCTCCTGGGCGAGGTTTGTCATCAAGTGCAGGAAGGCGCCGTTGTGTTGGCCGAGGAGGTTCCCCTTGGGGACGCGGACGTCGTGGAAGAACAGTTCGGCGGTGTCCTGCGACTTCTGCCCGATCTTGTCGAGGTTGCGGCCGCGCTCGAAGCCCTCCATTCCCCGCTCGACGACGAGCAGCGAGAGTCCGTGCGCGCCGCCCTCGGGGGTGGTGCGGGCGACGACGATCGCCAGGTCGGCGTTGATGCCGTTGGAGATGAAGGTCTTGGAGCCGTTGAGGATCCAGTGGTCGCCGTGGTCCTCGGCGGTGGTGCGAATGCCCTGGAGGTCGGAGCCGGCGCCCGGCTCGGTCATCGCGATGGCGGTGATCAGCTCGCCGGAGCAGAAGCCCGGCAGCCAGCGGCGCTTCTGCTCCTCGGTCGCCAGCGAGGTCAGGTAGGGGCCGATCATGTCGTTGTGCAGGCCGATGGCGAAGCCCGGGGTGTAGGCGCGGCCGAACTCCTCGGCGAGGACGGAGGCATACCGGTAGTCGAGGTTGCCGCCGCCCCCGTACTCCTCGTCGACGGCGAGACCGAGAAGGCCCTGACGGCCGGCGGCGAGCCATACGTCGCGGGAGACGATGCCGTCCTTCTCCCACTGCTCGTAGTGGGGGTGCACCTCCTTGTCCAGGAAGGTACGGACGACTCGGCGGAAGGCCTCGTGGTCCTCGGTGTAGATCTGACGCTTCATGGGGAGTGCTCCTGAACAGTCGGGATCAATGCGGGTGCAGCCCAGTCACGGGCGACTGCGGCGGTATCGCCGCCCGGCCGGGCGGGACCGGTGCGCACCCTGTGGGGTGTGGGAGAAGCGGGCGCGGTCTCCGGCAGCCCTCTGCGCTCGATGAAGGTGCCGCGGGCCGAGAGGCGCGTCCCCGCGAAGGGACCAGGCCCGGATCCACCACCATCGCTTCACAGAGCGGGCTGTCTCCCAGCGGCGCTCCGGCGTCTGTCGTAGCGCTGGGAGAGGACGGCAGCGCGTCACTCACCGCGAGACCGACGCGAGATAGCGGCCGGCTTCCTCGATCCCGCGGATGCTCTCGAACGACCCGCCGCCGTCGCAGGGGATCACCGCTCCGGAGATGTAGCCGGCAGCCGAGGACGACAGGAACATCGCCAGATCGGCGATCTCTTCCTTCGCGCCGAACCGGCCCAGCGGAACGGTCTTGATCGACCTGTCGCCATCCGGGTCATCTCCCGGCGACAGCCGCGCCAGACCCTCCGTGCCGGCGATCGGGCCTGGCGCGATCGCGTTCACGCGGATGCCCTTGCCGCCCCACTCCAGCGCCAGCACCCGGGTCAGCTGGTCCACACCCGCCTTCGCCGCGCAGACATGGGCCTGGTAGCGCACGGGGATCACCGCCTGAGGCGCGGTGATGTTGATGACCGAGGCACCCGGAGCGAGGTGCTCGAAGCCGGCTCGCATCACGTGGAACGTCCCGTTGAGGTCGATGTCCACGACCACCTTGAAGCCGTTCGACGACAGCTCGTTCGCCTCGGCCAGGAAGTTGCCGGCCGCCCCGGACACCAGGACGTCGACCGGCCCGAACTCCGAGCGCACAGCCCCGAAGACCTCTTCGACCGACCCCAGGTCCCGCACATCGGCCACGAACCCGCGCACAGGGTTCCCGTGTGCGTCGAGCTGCTTGACGGCCGCGTCGACGTTGGCCTGCTTCCGGCTGGCCACCGCCACCGCGGCGCCCCGCGCGGCGAACGCCTCGGCGATGGCCAGGTTGATGCCGGACGTGCCGCCGAACACCACCGCTGTCTTGCCACTGAAATCGAACTTGATGTCCATGCGCATTTCTCCCTTGGGTGCTCTGACGTCATCAGCCGCTCCGCTCACGGCGGCCGGGGTTACGTGACGGCAGCGTCAGGCAACCTGACAAAATAGTCAAGTGCGAGATTCGGCGTCGAGGCCGCACGAGAGTGGCCGCGTACGTGGTCGCCACGGGGTGAATCGGCGCTTTGGTGCATGGCTTCACGCTGGTATCGATTGCCTGGGATGCGTGAAGGAGTGGACTGCCCGAACGGCTGTCTCTCCTGTGACGCCTATCTCACTGACAAAAAAGTCAGAGAATGTTGATGGGCGGGGCGCGAACCGGGAAGTCGCTGGTGGGGCCCTGTGAAGGAGGGTGGGCAGGAGTCCCCGTACGGCTGCAGTGCCGCACGTCGCCCCGGCGGCCTCCCTTGCCCGATTGTGCAACGAGTTGCACAATCGCTGCCTGTCCCCGCCGAGAGCCTCTCTTCCGGTCACGTTCCGAGGGCTCACCGAAACCGCTCAAGGACCCGCTATGCCGTTGCCCCCTGCCCTCTCGCGGCCCCTCACCCTGCCCGTCGTGAGCTCGCCCCTGTTCATCGCCTCCGGCCCCGAACTGGTCATCGCCCAGTGCCAGGCCGGTGTGATCGGCTCGTTCCCGGCCCTGAACGCTCGGCCCGCGTCACTGCTTTCCGACTGGCTGGACCGCATCACCGAGGAGAACGCCGCATATGCGGCCGCGCACCCGCATGCGGTCGTCGCCCCGCTCGCGGTCAATCAGATCGTGCACCGGTCCAACGACCGCCTCGAGCGCGACATGGACGTGATCGTGAAGCACCAGGTGCCGATCGTCATCACCTCCCTGGGGGCCCGCCCCGAGATCAACGAGGCCGTGCACTCCTACGGAGGGACCGTTCTCCATGACGTGACCAGCAACGAGTTCGCCCGCAAGGCGATCGAGAAGGGTGCCGACGGCGTCATAGCCGTGGCGGCCGGTGCGGGAGGCCACGCCGGCACGCAGTCCCCCTTCGCCCTGGTCCAGGAGATCCGCGAATGGTTCGACGGCCCGCTGCTGATGTCCGGAGCCATCGCCCACGGACGGTCGATCCTGGCGGCCCTGGCCGCAGGCGCCGACCTCGCCTACATCGGGTCGGCGTTCCTGGCCACCGCCGAGGCGAACAACCCGCCGGCCTACAAGCAGATGATCGTCGACAGCGCCGCCAAGGACATCGTCTACAGCAACCTGTTCACCGGGATCCACGGCAACTACCTGCGCGGAAGCATCGCCGCCGCCGGTCTCGACCCCGACAACCTCCCCGAATCCGACCCATCCGCCATGGACTTCGGCTCCGGCGGCAACACCGAGGCCAGGGCATGGAAGGACATCTGGGGATCCGGCCAGGGCATCGGTGCCGTCAAGCAGCGCCTCACGGTCGCCGACCTCATCGCGACATTCAAGACGCAGTACGAGGCCGCCGTGCACGACCTCAGCACCAGGACGTCCCTCCACCCGGCCCCGCCGACGACCGCCTGAGCCTTTCTCCGCCCCGCCGACACCGCCTGAGGCTTCTCGGCCCCGCCCACGACCGCATGAGCCTTCTCCGCCCCGCCCGCGACTGCATGAGCCTTCTCCGCCCCACATGATCCGCCACCCGCCCAGGAACGGAACCGCCATGACGAACCCCCCTGTCGTCACCACCTCCACACAAGGCCATGTCCGGACGATCCGGTTCGACCGGCCGGCCCGGATGAACAGCCTGGACCTGAACACCAAGACGCAGCTCCTGGCCGCATTGCAGACAGCGGCCGACGACCCCGACGTCCGTGCCGTGGTCCTCACCGGAACCGGAAGGGCCTTCTGCGTCGGCCAGGACCTGGATGAAGCGCAGACCGCAGAGGGCCCCGACGCCATGGCCAACGCCGTACGCGAGCACTACAGCCCCCTCATTCGGACCCTGCTGACGACACCCAAACCCGTGATCGCGGCCGTCAACGGGGTCGCCGCCGGCGCAGGCATGGCGCTGGCACTCGCATGCGACTTCCGCATCGCCGCCGAGTCCGCGACGTTCACCACCGCCTTCGCCGGCATCGGCCTGTCCTGCGACACCGGGATCTCCTGGACCCTGCCCCGCATCGCCGGACGAGCAGCGGCACTCGACCTGCTGCTGCACCCCCGCCTCCTCGGCGCAGCGGAGGCGCTCGACCTGGGACTGCTCCACCAGGTCACCGCTGACGAGGACCTCCACGCCAAGGTCCACCGCAGCGCTGCCGCACTGGCCGCCGGCCCCACTCGCGCCTTCGCCGCCATCAAGGCAGCCGTGACCTTCGCGTCCGAATCGACACTCGACGCCGCACTGGAATACGAAGCGGCGCAGATCGCCCACACCGGGGCTTCCGAGGACTACCGCCTTGGCCTGAACGCCTTCCTCACCAAGCAGAAGCCGTCCTTCACGGGGCGTTGAGCTGCCCGCGACCCGCAGCTCCTGCCTCGGCTCTCGCCCGCGTCAGTCGGAAGCGGTACCCGCAGAGGCACGGGCGCGAGCGGCCCACCCTTCGTCGGGCGCTCCCTGCAACCCAATGGCCGACGCCCACAGTCGCGAAAGGTGATCGACGACCGTGTCCTCGTCGAACGGTTCCTCCATGGAGGACCGTGCGTGGGCGACCTGCTCGACCATCGACCCCAGCGCCAGCGCCGTCAGGCGTGGGTCCAGATCCGGATTCGCCAGGCCCGCGTCCTGCAGACGCCTCAGACCCTTCGTGGCACGACTGACGTAGAACTCGCGGATCTCAAGGACGATCTGCCGCAGGGCCTCGTCCGCGGCCGCCCCTTGCTCGACGAGCCGCAGCACCTTCGACGCTCTGTCCCAGGCGCGGAGGTAGAGGCGGTTCGACTCCATGAGCTTCGCGTAGGGATCGCCCACCACATCCGGTGACACCAGGCTCGAGGCCAGCATTTCGCCCGCGACCGACCGGACGACGTGATGCAGCAGGTCGTCGCGGGATTCGAAGTACGTGTAGAACGTCCCGTACGAGACGCCGGCCGCCTGCGCCACTGCTTCAGGACTGAAAGCGGACCAACCCTGCTGCTCCAGAACCTCCCGCCCGGCAAGGATCAGGCCGTCACGGGTACGCCGACCACGCGTCGTGGTCGGCGGCGTCGGGGCCGGCTTGGTCCTCTGTCGTCCCATGCTCCTATCATCGCACCCCTCCCGGAGGGGGCCTCAGCGCGCGGCGGCTCATACCCCACCGCCCTCACCGGCGCCCCTGGCCCTCCTCGGCTCCCTGCTGCCGAACCAGGAGCCCCGGGGCCACCGGTGCCGTCGGGGTGGCCGAGTCGCCCGGGCCCCACTGCCGGTGGGGCGGCGGAAGCGCGGCTCGATGCGCCGGCTTGACGTGTAGTGCTCGCTCCAGGCCCCGCACTGATGATGCGGTGCTCACCGTGCGGTCTCTTCGGTGCTCGTGGCCGTACCGCGTAGATCGCTGTCCCAGTCCCAGGCACCGACGTAGGCCGCCACTCCGGTCCGGCGGGCATCCATGAGGGCGGTGAGCCGGGCGAAGTCCCGTGCCGGCATCAGCGCCCGCCAGCCCTCCAGCGAGAGAACCCGCACGTCGTCGTGCTCCTCTGGGGCGAGTGTGATGCCGGCGATCTGCCGGTCGGTCAACCGCCCGCCGTCGAATACGAAGCCCGTGGTCGCCAGGGGCCATGCCGCGCCGGGCAGGCCGAAGACGGCCGCCAGCAGCCGCGGCGGCCCTGGCACCAGCAGCCCGGTCTCTTCCTCGGTCTCCCGCACCGCGGTTTCCCACGGCCGTTCGCCGGCCTCCGCCGTACCGCCGGGCAGCTGCCAGGGATGCTCGGTGCTGTAGACGGCATGAAGCTGCACGGGCCGGTCGTCCATGTCGGTGAAGAAGACGGCGCCGAACACGCTCGCTTTCGGCAGCGAGGCTGCGTACTCCTCGGGCGGGAGCCATCCCTCAGTCATGACGCGCCCCCCTCCCGGGCCTGCGGGAGCTTCGTCATCCGCATGAGTCCGGGATTGCTGGTGCAGCCGAACCCTTCGTACAGCGGCACGGCGTCTGCGCTTGCTTGCATTTCGTCGAGCGTCGCGCCCTCCCGCTGCAGGTGCTTCAGCAGCGCAGCCGAGGCGGCCCGGGCGTGGCCGCGGTGCCGGTGCGCGGGTTCGGTCGCCACGGCCGGTGGGCCTGCTGTGTGTGTCATGACGAGGTTCCTCCGGTGGGTGCCGTTGAGAAGGGGGACGGAGGTCACCGCGGCGACGGTGACCCGCAGCGGCGTGATCAAGGCGTCTGCCGGGGAACGGTGGCAAGCGCGGGGAGCGTCCATGCGAGCGCGTTCCTTCCGGTGCCGGAGGTGACGTACTGCGGGCCACCTCCATCGGGGAGTTCAACGGTGTAGGTGTCCGGACGACCGGCCCGATCCCAGCGGGCGTGAAGGTCTTCGAGTTCGGCCCAGACATCCCGGCGGCCGTGCACGCGAACGGTGCCGTCACCGGGCCCGGCGACCGCCCAGGAGTCCTCATCGGGAGCGACGATGGTCATCGTCTCTGCCTGGAAGTCCCGCACCAGGCTGCCGTTTCCGAGCACATAGGCGGCGGCGATCCAGAATCCGTACGCGTCGTCCGCCGGCGGAGCCAGCGCGGTCGGGCGCGATCGGCCGGGACGGGCCTTGATGCGGGTGCGGTGGTCCAGAGCGCTGAGCCACCGGTAGCCGAGCATGGGCCGGTACCCCCGCGGCGTGCCCTTCAGCACCGCCTTGATCTCGCCTGCCGGCGCGCGGGAGACGAGGAGTTGTCCCGGCCAGCTCGGCGTCCTGGTGGCGAGCGTGGTGAGTAGCCTCCCGCCCGGCGCGAGCTGCTGGATCCACGCGGGCGGGACGCAGGGGACGCCGATGCCGGAGTGGATCCGGTCGAAGAGCCGTTCAGCCGGGAGCCCGTCAAGGGCGTCGCCCGCGACGACCTTCGCGCCAAGGCCGAGGTCGTCCAAGTTCTGCTGGGCGAATGCGGCCATGCGCTCATCGCGCTCCACACCGGCGGCGTGCCCAGGGCCGGTGACGGCGGCGGCGAGCGCAAGGGAGACGCCTGGACCTGGTCCGAGTTCGAGGAACGACTGCCCGGGCTCGAGTCGCAGGGTCTGCAGAGCTCCGATGGTGGCCGGAGTGTAGGTGGACATGGACGACATGTGGCCTCCGGAGACCGGGCCGCGGCAGAGGACATCGAGAGGCTCGCCGTCGCGCTGCAGCAGGATCGACTCGTCGCTGTGGATCAGCTCGAGCCACTCCGCCCGGTCTTCGGGATGGGCGCCCTGGAGGAGCCGCCATTCGATGGGTTCCGCGCCCGGGCCGCTGACCCGGACGTAGGCGTGAGGGAGAAGCACCTCGCGGCGCACGCGGAGCAGCGCGGAACGGAGCCGGCGGTCGGTCAGGACGCCATCGGACACGAGGCGATCGACCATCGCGGCCCGCTTGGCGTGCGTTGCGGCGTTCAGACCAGCAGACACGGGGTTCCTCCTTCACGGACGAGGGATCTGGGGCGGGTGGGCAGGGTGGCTGGGCGGCGGACAGAGGCTCAGCTGCCAGAAGGCGGGCGACGGAGTCGTAGCGCTGGCGGCCGCGTTTGCCGCGTGAATGGGTGGCCTTTCCAGGGGGTGAGGATCTGGGTTCTGCGAGGTTCAACGACCGGACCGGGTTCGTCGAACACATGTGTTTCGGACGCCGTGCGAACCCCGTGGCAGTGCGCAAGCGCGTTGGTGTCGGGTGCACCGACCCTTGCGGCACGAGGGCGGCGGCTTGGAGTGGATGTGGCCGAAACGCCCACGTGCCACATGCTGCCTCCGCCGTGGCCTCGTGGCGCTGCTGTGCTTGCGCTCGCAGGCGAGGGGGGCGTGACCACGGCGGTGAGCCGATGGGGGAGAGGTGCGATGGTGCGAGGTCCTAGCTGCCCCGCACTCCTGTCGTTCATCTGACCCGTCTGCTGGTGCTCAGCGAGCAGAGCACTGCATCGATGTGGGCAGGGGACGCGGCGCACCGGGCCGCCCGGTAGGGGCCCCGACACGCCTGCTCGAATGCGGAGGATCGCCGGCCCGGTCGGCGAGGATCACATTGCGGCCACCGCCCCGCGTTTCGGACAAGAGGGCTGCCCGTGGTGGTGACGCCAGGCTTCGGCAGGCGGCGCTGCCCGGGGCGAAGTCCGCTCCCGACGTCGGCCGGACGAGTCCGTTCCCTTTCCCAAGCTCGTCGGAGTCACGATGACCCCACCCTCGGACTCACCTCGCCCACGCCGCTTCGGGGCGTCGATTCTGCCGGTGCTGCTTCTCGTCGCGGTCCTGATCGTGGTGGCGGTGTCCGTGGGGTCGTGGCTGCAGTTCACCGAGCGGCAGATGATCGACACGGTCCACACGGTCGGATCCGGAGCCGCGGACCGGGTGGACGTGGAGGCCACCGTCCAACACGTCGACGCCGCGGCCAGAGAGCTGGTACTGCGAGTCCGGGTCACCCCGCGCGGGGCTCTCGGCGAGGAGGAGGGGACCGCCCCTGTGGCCGATCTCAGCCTCCAGACCTCCGCGGCAACCCTCAGCGACCTGGCGTTCAAGGCGCACGAGCGCCTCACGACGAAGGACGTGCAGGTCGCGATCACGGGTGGATCGATCAGCGACTACCCCTTCGACACCTACGAGACCGACGTCGAGTTCTGGGCACAGCTGGGCGGCAAGCAGGTGCCGGTGCGGTTGATGTTCTCCAACAACGACACGCTCTTCTCGATCTCCGCGACACCCACCCCCAACCCGGAAGAGGCCGTCTTGGGGCTGGGGCTGTCCCGATCGGGCAGCCTGTTCGTCTTCGCGGTCCTCATGATGGTCGTGATGTGGGCGCTGGCGGGTTCCGTGCTCATCGCGACCTGGTACCTGACGACCCGCAGCGAGGGCCTGGTCTGGCCGGCCCTCGCTTGGATGGCCGCCACCCTGTTCGCCCTCTCCGCATTCCGTAACACCGCCCCCGGCACACCCCCGATCGGGTGCGTGCTGGACTGGTTCGCCTTTCTGTGGGCCGAGACGATCATTGCGCTCTGCCTGATCGTCGTGGTCATCACGAGCGTCCGCACCGCCCTCCGCCGCGACAACGCTCACCGCACCTAGGGCCTGTCCTCTTTGACTTCACGTTGATCGGGCCACGTGCGAGGGTCATGGCCGTGTGGAAGCACTGCACCGTGCACGACCAGGCATCTGGTGAGAAACGATGGGCGCTCCCAAATGTCCTTAGCAGGAGGAGAGAGGCGAGTCATGGATCACTTGGCAGCAGTGTTGGCGATGTTGGGTGAGCCGCGTAGGGCCCACGAAGACTCCGCGGCGGCGTGGGAGCGTCTCGAAGCAGATTGCGACGTGGAGCTCCCGGACGACTTCAAGAGAATCGTGGAGGCGTACGCCCCGGTGGAGGTGAACCGACACTTGGTCCTCCTTCACCCCTCGGAAGACCTCGGGATGTGGATCGGCAAGACCAATGAGGCCTTTCAGGGCACGGCCTGGGACGAAGATGTGGCGTGTCCCGGGTTCGAGGAAACAGGTCCTCAGTTCGGCGGGAGGATGGGGTTGGTGCCCCTTGCCACCACCGACAGGGGTGACTATGTGTTCGCAGCGCGGAACGAGAAGGCATGCGGCTGGCGGATGCTCACCTGCGACGGCGACGAGCAGGACTTCTATGAGTACCGGATGGGGTTCGCGGAGTGGCTGCACGGTTGGTTGACCGGCGGTGACATGGTCGGACCGGACAGCGCTGTGTTCTACCCCGGCCCCCTCCGGCTGGAACGCTGGGCACGGACCGCGGGCGAGCCTTCTCTCGTCTGGGAGGGAACCGCGCGGTAAGCCGCATGAGAGCAAAGGGCCGGCAGTCCTGGTGGAGTGCGGGCCCCTCACCCACTGCATGGACCGGGCCTCGGCGCCGGCCTTGCGGCGTGAGAACGAAAGTTCACCTGGCCGGGGGCGGCCATGCACGGCCGCACTCGTCGTGCTGCCTGTTGGAAGGGACGAAACAGATGGCGGCCGGGGGCTTGCCCCGGTAAGTTGGCGATCTTCGGATGGCGCGAGCTTCCGGAGTCCCCAAAGGCGAACGCCCGTGACGAACCTCGATCAGCCCCGTGTACGACGTCGCCTCGATGCGGCACTGGAGAGCCTGGCCTTCACCTTCCGCGGGATGACCGCTCACCCCGACGAGTCCAACTGCGAGTGTCACTGGGGCAGCGCGGAAGAACTCGCGCAGCTGAAGGTGGCGGACGTGGAGCTGGACCTCGATCTCCTGCGGCGGACATGGCAGCCCAGTGACTGGAGCGATCACGCATCTGTGCTGCGCCGGATCCTGCCCCAGCTGTCCTCGGCCCTCGTCAGCGGCCTCGTCGAGTCCGTCTTCGGCCTGGAGGATGTCGGCCGTTGCTTCGCTCGCGGCCACTGGCAGCAGTGGCCTGCCGGGCAGGCGGCCGCAGTGGAGGAGTTCCTGCAGGCGTGGTGGGTGTACACGCTCACCGATTCGACCCCCACCGTGCCTGCGTATGACGTCCTCGTCCTGTTGGCCGAGGCGACGGGCACACTGAGTCCGTGGCTCAGCACCTGGGAAGCGCTCAAGGACCCTGTGGCCGACCGGCACCTGGCTGCAGCGGCAGGGCACTGGGAGTACGACCTGCTCGGTGACCAACTTCCCTGGCACGCTTGGGAGAACGAGGAGGAGATGCGTGTCGACCTCACTGCCTGGCTCGTCCGCCACGCGTCTGACCGGCTGCGTACCTACGGTGCATCCGAGGATCTGCTTCACCGGATACGGCTGCTCGGCGTCACCGGACCAGACCGCTGGACGGACCCGCACTGGCCCGGCCACCGCTACTGATCCACCGAACTACACGGCTCTCCTGCCCGGTCTGCCAAGGCAGGCCGGGCCAAGCCGGCCGAGCATGAGATCTGTGGCAAAGCCGTTCCCCGAGCCGCTGTGGGCACAGCGGCAACTGTCACGGAGACACGTCACTCCGTCAGGCTCATGCGACGCGCGGGTGGTTGCCACATGAACCCATCCGCGATCTGCGCGCCGAATGGTGTCATCCGCCGTGCGTCACCGATGTCGCTCCAGTGCTGGCTAAGGAAGTGTTCCGAGTCGCCCCTCGTCTGAACACGTCGCAGATCAAGTCGTAGACACGGTCGGCCGCTACCCGACACCAGGACGCCGGATTCGGTGTTCTGAAGATCACGGGCCACTCTTCGTTACCAGACAGTTGCGCTGTTGATGACGGGTCGTGGCCGCTCGCTCATGGAGTGCGGAGGCGGTGCCGAGGATCGTGTCCCGTCGCGGGGTGTAGGCCGTGAGCGTCGCTGCGGGAGATCCGATACAGCACGCACCGGCGCAGCGGGCCCTCGGGCACGCTTGGATCCTCGAAGTTGTCGGCAGGATCGTGGGTCATACCGATCCGGCGCATCACTGCCTGGGAACGAAGGTTGTTGACGGTCGTCGACGCGATCACTTCCGGCAGTCCGAGGGCCTCGAAGCCGAAAGCCAGGCAGGCCAGGGCGGCCTCGGTGGCGTAACCGTGACCCCACGCCGAACGCATCAGCCGCCAGCCGACGTCCACCCCCGGGAACGGCATGTCCTTGCCTACCTCGTCCAAGCCTGCACGGCCGACGAACTCACCGGTCTGGCGTGATTCGAGCGCCCACCACCCGAAACCTCGCTTGTCGAAATCGGCCTGCATGTCTGCCACCACGGCATCGCTTTGCTCCCGCGTCAGCAGTTCCCCCAAGTGTTCTCGGACCTCGGGATCGGCGTTCATGGCCGCCCACGGTTCGAGATCGGACTCCCGCCACCGGCGGAGCAGTAGACGATCGGTACGCAGCTCTGACATGCCACACAGCCAAGCCGATCAGGATCAGGGTGTCGATCGGTTATGTCCGAGCCCCGGGGTGCTCACCCATACCCGCTGTGCTGATCCTCGCTGGCCGCACCCCCGCCGCGAGAGGGCGCCTCTCGGCGGCGGTGGAGAGCCAAGGTGAGCAGGTCTGGGGAGTGAGTCCCTGGGCACGCGGTGGGGACATCCAAGGCGTCCCATCAGCGCCGCCTCGACCGGGCACAGCTCATGTCAGGTGGTCGGCAGGTGGGGCCGTGCGTGGTGACGAGTGAGTGGGCGGTGGCTGATCTGGCGAACCATCCTGTCGGCGCAGGCTGTCGATGCGGGCGAGCACTTCGTCCACGAGCGGGCGCACCTGGGCCTTGAGTTCGGGACTCCAGGTCTCTTCCTCGTAGTGGCAGTTGCGGTACAGGTACCTGGCATGCTCCAGGGCCGGACGGTGCTCCTGGGGGAGATGGGCGAGAGCCCAGTCCGCCGCGGCGTCCTTCGGCTCGATCTTGCCCGTGCCGAGGGTGGTCCAGATGCGGGCAAGGGTCAGCAGGACGTTACGGGTGTCGTCGGCGAGGTCGTCGAGGAGTTCGGGAATGCCTGCGACGCTGGCTTGGGCAAGGTTGGCATGCGGCACAGGGGCGAGGAGTTGGGCGGGAGGGGGGCCGGTGAGGGGACGGTCGCCTGCCAGCACCATGGTCAGCGCAATGGCCAGATCCGGCATGGGGGAGGGCGGTGGGGGCCCGCTTTCCTGCAGTTCTTCACGGAGCCACTCCCCGTACAAGAGGTCTCCGATCGGCGGGAACCGCCAGGGGCGGACCTCGGACTGGACGACGACGGTGAGTTCGACCGGCCTGACGGTGGCCGTGAGGCCGGAGATCTCCAGCAAGCCCTCAACAAGTGCCCGCCGTTTCCGCACGTCGAGGCTCTTCCGTGTGACGGCCAGGACGTCGAGGTCGCTGGCCGGTCTCAGGCCTCCGAGCACGGCTGAGCCGTGCAGGTATGTGCCAAGCAGCTCCTGCGCCAGGACGCCGCGGATGAGCTTGACGGTCTGTTCAAGTTGATCCATTGCCTCAGTGTGGAGCGCAGCCGCAGGCGGCACACTTGCGATTGGACAGGCACGCACATCGCATCTACCCCTAGGGCCTGTTGGGAACGTCGCGGCTGTTGACGCGCTCGCCGATTTGTGGGCGGACCTTCGGGCGTCGAAGAATGGGTCCATGTCTGAGGTTCCTGATGTCGCGACGGCCTGGTGCGGGCTCCTGGAACGCAGGCCGGGCATGCGGGGAGCCACGCACGACTCCCTGCCCGCCGTCGTCGAGGCCGCGCACGCCGAGCCGCTGTTGCGCAGCCTCTACCCATTCCCCACTCATGGGACTCTGCGCTTCCTGCGCAGCGCCCCGCCGTCGC
This sequence comes from Streptomyces sp. NPDC056527, assembly GCF_042794475.1. Taxonomy (NCBI): domain Bacteria; kingdom Bacillati; phylum Actinomycetota; class Actinomycetes; order Kitasatosporales; family Streptomycetaceae; genus Streptomyces; species Streptomyces sp. NPDC056527. The sequence goes on along the minus strand of NZ_JBHTTQ010000086.1, from coordinate 18,367 downwards.
TTGAACCCGGCCAGGACGACCTTCCCTCCATCTCGTACGGAGGACCGCCGTACAAGGTCTACGCGTCCGGCTACGCTGACCTGCTCGGCGAGGTCGCGACGCCGGCGGAAGCCGCCGCTCTCGTGGTGAGACACCTGCCGGGAAACGTGGTTGCGGAGAGCGGCGAGTCACACGGCGAGACCCTCCGTTCCGGGTGACCGAGGCGGAGGCTCGTAGTCGCTCGTTGATCTCTGCGACCAGCACCGTGGCTTCAGCGCGGACGGGAGTCCGTCGTACCTCTTGAGGCGGTTGAGTCCGCCCTTGACGGCATGGCGTTGGTGAGAGTCCACCTTGTCGAACTCCGGCGGCCTGCCGGCACGGAAGCCGAGGTTGACCCGGTTGCCGCGCCGATCGGCAGGGATGATGAGTGTCTGCGTCCCGACGCCGGGTACGTCGGTCGTGGCCCGTGGGCGCGAACGGCTCCGCTGCATGGTGGGAGCGAACGGTGGTACCCGCCGTTGGGCGGAACGTTCAGGGTGGGACCGGGGTCGCTACGATCATCTGATGGCAGGCGGCGAAGAGGGCAGGGACCGGGCATGAGTTTCTTCAATGGAGTCGAGGACCTCGAACTGTTCCTTTCGCGCAGCCGAATGATGACCGTTATGTCGGTACCGGTCTGTGTGGGCGTGATGGTGTTCTTCCTCAGGGAGGAAGGCTGGCGCTTCAGCCTGCTTCTGTGCTGCGTGCTTCCATTGCTCGCCGCCTACCTGGGGATTCGCGGCAAGCGGGAGATCCGCGGAGGGATGGCCGCAGCGGGACTCGCGCTCGCCGTCGCCACACTGCCGCTGGCCCTCGTCCTGGCATGGCTCGAAGGAGCGTAGTCGGGCGTACGGCGCGCCCCTGCGATTGAAGAGACCGCCTCGACTTGTCGGCCACGTCAAGGCCCGCACGAGAGGGTTCGTGACCACCAAGTACGCCGGGTGTACCCAGCCTTCCTCCTTGGCGAGGAGCCCAGGTCCGTTCTCACGGTTCAGATGGCGCAAGAGCCTGCCGAATGATGCCCATCGATGGCCCGAGGAGCAGCTGAGAGTGTCAGCCGATCCGACGGAGTGGGAGCTGTCCGGGCGATCACGCTGTGGTGACGTGTCAAGGGCTACTGTCGCAGGTCATCAGTAGGATTCGCGGACATGGGAGCGAGTAGATGGTCGTACTTCACGCCTTTCCAGCACAGTGAACAGGACGCATTGAACGATCTTCGCGAGACGGCCTTCGCTCAGGAGGTCGAGTACTACCGGGAAGCAGGAATCGAGACGCTGGCAGCGCTGATGGCGAGCGGTTGGCTGGAGGAGGAGCCGGCGCATTCCGTGCTGGACGTCGAGCGTGTGGTCCGTTGCGAGGAACACATGGAGGAACCTGGTGACGTGAGGGTGGTCGAAGCGGCGGAAGTAGTCGCACTGTTCGGCACGGTGCAGCCCGGACGGGAGGTCGTCGAGCAAGCCCTGAAGCGGGTCGGAGACGGCTGGTTCCCTCCGTTCGACCGCGGCTCCGGCTGCTGCACGATCGTTTACGAAGACGAGGGACGCCCGGCGGAACTGTGCTTCTGGGGCTCCACCGGAGACTGATCAGGGCCACACGGCCAGGGCTAGCATGGCGTTCTGGTCGATCATGTGCGGAGCCAGATGACGAGGGCTGCGGCAGTCGCGGTCCCGAGAAAGACGTAGCCGCGCTTGTCGTAGCGGGTGGCCACCGCTCTGGCGTGCTTGAGCCGGTTGATCGCCCGTTCGACGGTGTTGCGCTTCTTGTAGCGGTCTTCGTCGAAGCCGGGTGGCCGTCCGCCGCGTGACCCTTTGCGCAGGCGGGCTGTCTGGCTGTCGGTCTTCTCCGGAATCGTGTGCCGAATGCCCCGGCGTCGCAGATACTCGCGGCACGGGCCGTTGCTGTAAGCCCTGTCCGCCGCGAGGCTGTCGGGCTTGTTGCGCGGCCTGCCCGGCCCGATCCGCGGGACGCGAATCTTCTCCAGCACAGGCTTGAACTGCGTGCAGTCCGCCCGCTGTCCGGGTGTGACGATCAGGGACAGGGGGCGGCAGCGGCCGTGCGCGCTCAGGTGGAGTTTGCTGGTGAACCCGCCGCGCGAGCGGCCCAGGCCCTCGCCTCCTGCACCACCTCCACCAGGCGGGCGACGAGGCTCTGCCACGGCGTTTCGCTCTGGTGCTCTACCGCTGCGTCCCCCTTTGAGGCGGGAGCCGGCGGTGGTTCGGCGCGAGCGCCAGCGGCATGCTGATGCGCCCGCACGATGGTGGAGTCGACCGAGATGTCCCAGTCGATTTCCCCGGCCGCGTCGACCTCGGCTTGGACCTGCTGGAGCAGGTGTTCCCAGGTTCCGTCGGCTGACCACAGGCGGTGGCGTTCGTAGACCCTCCTCCATGGCTCGAACCACGCTCTGACCGATCTGCTCTGCCAGCCAGGACGTATGCCGTGGTACCGGGCGTAGGTGGCCCGGCAAGAGCCGGAGGAGACGGCCTAGGACTTGTCCGGCCGATCATGTGACTACTCTGCGGTCATGTCGTTGACGGGGACATGGGTCGGGGCGATCTGACGGATGCCGAATGGGAACGGCTTCGCCCGTTCCTGCCAGTCAGCAACGGGCGTTGTGGCAGGTGGCGGGATCACCGGCAGGTGATCGACGGGATTCTGCACCGGGTGCGGACCGGGGTGCAGTGGCGTGACCTGCCCGAACGGTTCGGCCCGTGGAAGACGGTCTATGAACGCCACCGCCTGTGGTCAGCCGACGGAACCTGGGAACACCTGCTCCAGCAGGTCCAAGCCGAGGTCGACGCGGCCGGGGAAATCGACTGGGACATCTCGGTCGACTCCACCATCGTGCGGGCGCATCAGCATGCCGCTGGCGCTCGCGCCGAACCACCGCCGGCTCCCGCCTCAAAGGGGGACGCAGCGGTAGAGCACCAGAGCGAAACGCCGTGGCAGAGCCTCGTCGCCCGCCTGGTGGAGGTGGTGCAGGAGGCGAGGGCCTGGGCCGCTCGCGCGGCGGGTTCACCAGCAAACTCCACCTGAGCGCGCACGGCCGCTGCCGCCCCCTGTCCCTGATCGTCACACCCGGACAGCGGGCGGACTGCACGCAGTTCAAGCCTGTGCTGGAGAAGATTCGCGTCCCGCGGATCGGGCCGGGCAGGCCGCGCAACAAGCCCGACAGCCTCGCGGCGGACAGGGCTTACAGCAACGGCCCGTGCCGCGAGTATCTGCGACGCCGGGGCATTCGGCACACGATTCCGGAGAAGACCGACAGCCAGACAGCCCGCCTGCGCAAAGGGTCACGCGGCGGACGGCCACCCGGCTTCGACGAAGACCGCTACAAGAAGCGCAACACCGTCGAACGGGCGATCAACCGGCTCAAGCACGCCAGAGCGGTGGCCACCCGCTACGACAAGCGCGGCTACGTCTTTCTCGGGACCGCGACTGCCGCAGCCCTCGTCATCTGGCTCCGCACATGATCGACCAGAACGCCATGCTAGCCCTGGCCGTGTGGCCCTGATCAGTCTCCGGTGGAGCCCCAGAAGCACAGTTCCGCCGGGCGTCCCTCGTCTTCGTAAACGATCGTGCAGCAGCCGGAGCCGCGGTCGAACGGAGGGAACCAGCCGTCTCCGACCCGCTTCAGGGCTTGCTCGACGACCTCCCGTCCGGGCTGCACCGTGCCGAACAGTGCGACTACTTCCGCCGCTTCGACCACCCTCACGTCACCAGGTTCCTCCATGTGTTCCTCGCAACGGACCACACGCTCGACGTCCAGCACGGAATGCGCCGGCTCCTCCTCCAGCCAACCGCTCGCCATCAGCGCTGCCAGCGTCTCGATTCCTGCTTCCCGGTAGTACTCGACCTCCTGAGCGAAGGCCGTCTCGCGAAGATCGTTCAATGCGTCCTGTTCACTGTGCTGGAAAGGCGTGAAGTACGACCATCTACTCGCTCCCATGTCCGCGAATCCTACTGATGACCTGCGACAGTAGCCCTTGACACGTCACCACAGCGTGATCGCCCGGACAGCTCCCACTCCGTCGGATCGGCTGACACTCTCAGCTGCTCCTCGGGCCATCGATGGGCATCATTCGGCAGGCTCTTGCGCCATCTGAACCGTGAGAACGGACCTGGGCTCCTCGCCAAGGAGGAAGGCTGGGTACACCCGGCGTACTTGGTGGTCACGAACCCTCTCGTGCGGGCCTTGACGTGGCCGACAAGTCGAGGCGGTCTCTTCAATCGCAGGGGCGCGCCGTACGCCCGACTACGCTCCTTCGAGCCATGCCAGGACGAGGGCCAGCGGCAGTGTGGCGACGGCGAGCGCGAGTCCCGCTGCGGCCATCCCTCCGCGGATCTCCCGCTTGCCGCGAATCCCCAGGTAGGCGGCGAGCAATGGAAGCACGCAGCACAGAAGCAGGCTGAAGCGCCAGCCTTCCTCCCTGAGGAAGAACACCATCACGCCCACACAGACCGGTACCGACATAACGGTCATCATTCGGCTGCGCGAAAGGAACAGTTCGAGGTCCTCGACTCCATTGAAGAAACTCATGCCCGGTCCCTGCCCTCTTCGCCGCCTGCCATCAGATGATCGTAGCGACCCCGGTCCCACCCTGAACGTTCCGCCCAACGGCGGGTACCACCGTTCGCTCCCACCATGCAGCGGAGCCGTTCGCGCCCACGGGCCACGACCGACGTACCCGGCGTCGGGACGCAGACACTCATCATCCCTGCCGATCGGCGCGGCAACCGGGTCAACCTCGGCTTCCGTGCCGGCAGGCCGCCGGAGTTCGACAAGGTGGACTCTCACCAACGCCATGCCGTCAAGGGCGGACTCAACCGCCTCAAGAGGTACGACGGACTCCCGTCCGCGCTGAAGCCACGGTGCTGGTCGCAGAGATCAACGAGCGACTACGAGCCTCCGCCTCGGTCACCCGGAACGGAGGGTCTCGCCGTGTGACTCGCCGCTCTCCGCAACCACGTTTCCCGGCAGGTGTCTCACCACGAGAGCGGCGGCTTCCGCCGGCGTCGCGACCTCGCCGAGCAGGTCAGCGTAGCCGGACGCGTAGACCTTGTACGGCGGTCCTCCGTACGAGATGGAGGGAAGGTCGTCCTGGCCGGGTTCAAGCGACGGCGGGGCGCTGCGCAGGAAGCGCAGAGTCCCATGAGTGGGGAATGGGTAGAGGCTGCGCAACAGCGGCTCGGCGTGCGCGGCCTCGACGACGGCGGGCAGGGAGTCGTGCGTGGCTCCCCGCATGCCCGGCCTGCGTTCCAGGAGCCCGCACCAGGCCGTCGCGACATCAGGAACCTCAGACATGGACCCATTCTTCGACGCCCGAAGGTCCGCCCACAAATCGGCGAGCGCGTCAACAGCCGCGACGTTCCCAACAGGCCCTAGGGGTAGATGCGATGTGCGTGCCTGTCCAATCGCAAGTGTGCCGCCTGCGGCTGCGCTCCACACTGAGGCAATGGATCAACTTGAACAGACCGTCAAGCTCATCCGCGGCGTCCTGGCGCAGGAGCTGCTTGGCACATACCTGCACGGCTCAGCCGTGCTCGGAGGCCTGAGACCGGCCAGCGACCTCGACGTCCTGGCCGTCACACGGAAGAGCCTCGACGTGCGGAAACGGCGGGCACTTGTTGAGGGCTTGCTGGAGATCTCCGGCCTCACGGCCACCGTCAGGCCGGTCGAACTCACCGTCGTCGTCCAGTCCGAGGTCCGCCCCTGGCGGTTCCCGCCGATCGGAGACCTCTTGTACGGGGAGTGGCTCCGTGAAGAACTGCAGGAAAGCGGGCCCCCACCGCCCTCCCCCATGCCGGATCTGGCCATTGCGCTGACCATGGTGCTGGCAGGCGACCGTCCCCTCACCGGCCCCCCTCCCGCCCAACTCCTCGCCCCTGTGCCGCATGCCAACCTTGCCCAAGCCAGCGTCGCAGGCATTCCCGAACTCCTCGACGACCTCGCCGACGACACCCGTAACGTCCTGCTGACCCTTGCCCGCATCTGGACCACCCTCGGCACGGGCAAGATCGAGCCGAAGGACGCCGCGGCGGACTGGGCTCTCGCCCATCTCCCCCAGGAGCACCGTCCGGCCCTGGAGCATGCCAGGTACCTGTACCGCAACTGCCACTACGAGGAAGAGACCTGGAGTCCCGAACTCAAGGCCCAGGTGCGCCCGCTCGTGGACGAAGTGCTCGCCCGCATCGACAGCCTGCGCCGACAGGATGGTTCGCCAGATCAGCCACCGCCCACTCACTCGTCACCACGCACGGCCCCACCTGCCGACCACCTGACATGAGCTGTGCCCGGTCGAGGCGGCGCTGATGGGACGCCTTGGATGTCCCCACCGCGTGCCCAGGGACTCACTCCCCAGACCTGCTCACCTTGGCTCTCCACCGCCGCCGAGAGGCGCCCTCTCGCGGCGGGGGTGCGGCCAGCGAGGATCAGCACAGCGGGTATGGGTGAGCACCCCGGGGCTCGGACATAACCGATCGACACCCTGATCCTGATCGGCTTGGCTGTGTGGCATGTCAGAGCTGCGTACCGATCGTCTACTGCTCCGCCGGTGGCGGGAGTCCGATCTCGAACCGTGGGCGGCCATGAACGCCGATCCCGAGGTCCGAGAACACTTGGGGGAACTGCTGACGCGGGAGCAAAGCGATGCCGTGGTGGCAGACATGCAGGCCGATTTCGACAAGCGAGGTTTCGGGTGGTGGGCGCTCGAATCACGCCAGACCGGTGAGTTCGTCGGCCGTGCAGGCTTGGACGAGGTAGGCAAGGACATGCCGTTCCCGGGGGTGGACGTCGGCTGGCGGCTGATGCGTTCGGCGTGGGGTCACGGTTACGCCACCGAGGCCGCCCTGGCCTGCCTGGCTTTCGGCTTCGAGGCCCTCGGACTGCCGGAAGTGATCGCGTCGACGACCGTCAACAACCTTCGTTCCCAGGCAGTGATGCGCCGGATCGGTATGACCCACGATCCTGCCGACAACTTCGAGGATCCAAGCGTGCCCGAGGGCCCGCTGCGCCGGTGCGTGCTGTATCGGATCTCCCGCAGCGACGCTCACGGCCTACACCCCGCGACGGGACACGATCCTCGGCACCGCCTCCGCACTCCATGAGCGAGCGGCCACGACCCGTCATCAACAGCGCAACTGTCTGGTAACGAAGAGTGGCCCGTGATCTTCAGAACACCGAATCCGGCGTCCTGGTGTCGGGTAGCGGCCGACCGTGTCTACGACTTGATCTGCGACGTGTTCAGACGAGGGGCGACTCGGAACACTTCCTTAGCCAGCACTGGAGCGACATCGGTGACGCACGGCGGATGACACCATTCGGCGCGCAGATCGCGGATGGGTTCATGTGGCAACCACCCGCGCGTCGCATGAGCCTGACGGAGTGACGTGTCTCCGTGACAGTTGCCGCTGTGCCCACAGCGGCTCGGGGAACGGCTTTGCCACAGATCTCATGCTCGGCCGGCTTGGCCCGGCCTGCCTTGGCAGACCGGGCAGGAGAGCCGTGTAGTTCGGTGGATCAGTAGCGGTGGCCGGGCCAGTGCGGGTCCGTCCAGCGGTCTGGTCCGGTGACGCCGAGCAGCCGTATCCGGTGAAGCAGATCCTCGGATGCACCGTAGGTACGCAGCCGGTCAGACGCGTGGCGGACGAGCCAGGCAGTGAGGTCGACACGCATCTCCTCCTCGTTCTCCCAAGCGTGCCAGGGAAGTTGGTCACCGAGCAGGTCGTACTCCCAGTGCCCTGCCGCTGCAGCCAGGTGCCGGTCGGCCACAGGGTCCTTGAGCGCTTCCCAGGTGCTGAGCCACGGACTCAGTGTGCCCGTCGCCTCGGCCAACAGGACGAGGACGTCATACGCAGGCACGGTGGGGGTCGAATCGGTGAGCGTGTACACCCACCACGCCTGCAGGAACTCCTCCACTGCGGCCGCCTGCCCGGCAGGCCACTGCTGCCAGTGGCCGCGAGCGAAGCAACGGCCGACATCCTCCAGGCCGAAGACGGACTCGACGAGGCCGCTGACGAGGGCCGAGGACAGCTGGGGCAGGATCCGGCGCAGCACAGATGCGTGATCGCTCCAGTCACTGGGCTGCCATGTCCGCCGCAGGAGATCGAGGTCCAGCTCCACGTCCGCCACCTTCAGCTGCGCGAGTTCTTCCGCGCTGCCCCAGTGACACTCGCAGTTGGACTCGTCGGGGTGAGCGGTCATCCCGCGGAAGGTGAAGGCCAGGCTCTCCAGTGCCGCATCGAGGCGACGTCGTACACGGGGCTGATCGAGGTTCGTCACGGGCGTTCGCCTTTGGGGACTCCGGAAGCTCGCGCCATCCGAAGATCGCCAACTTACCGGGGCAAGCCCCCGGCCGCCATCTGTTTCGTCCCTTCCAACAGGCAGCACGACGAGTGCGGCCGTGCATGGCCGCCCCCGGCCAGGTGAACTTTCGTTCTCACGCCGCAAGGCCGGCGCCGAGGCCCGGTCCATGCAGTGGGTGAGGGGCCCGCACTCCACCAGGACTGCCGGCCCTTTGCTCTCATGCGGCTTACCGCGCGGTTCCCTCCCAGACGAGAGAAGGCTCGCCCGCGGTCCGTGCCCAGCGTTCCAGCCGGAGGGGGCCGGGGTAGAACACAGCGCTGTCCGGTCCGACCATGTCACCGCCGGTCAACCAACCGTGCAGCCACTCCGCGAACCCCATCCGGTACTCATAGAAGTCCTGCTCGTCGCCGTCGCAGGTGAGCATCCGCCAGCCGCATGCCTTCTCGTTCCGCGCTGCGAACACATAGTCACCCCTGTCGGTGGTGGCAAGGGGCACCAACCCCATCCTCCCGCCGAACTGAGGACCTGTTTCCTCGAACCCGGGACACGCCACATCTTCGTCCCAGGCCGTGCCCTGAAAGGCCTCATTGGTCTTGCCGATCCACATCCCGAGGTCTTCCGAGGGGTGAAGGAGGACCAAGTGTCGGTTCACCTCCACCGGGGCGTACGCCTCCACGATTCTCTTGAAGTCGTCCGGGAGCTCCACGTCGCAATCTGCTTCGAGACGCTCCCACGCCGCCGCGGAGTCTTCGTGGGCCCTACGCGGCTCACCCAACATCGCCAACACTGCTGCCAAGTGATCCATGACTCGCCTCTCTCCTCCTGCTAAGGACATTTGGGAGCGCCCATCGTTTCTCACCAGATGCCTGGTCGTGCACGGTGCAGTGCTTCCACACGGCCATGACCCTCGCACGTGGCCCGATCAACGTGAAGTCAAAGAGGACAGGCCCTAGGTGCGGTGAGCGTTGTCGCGGCGGAGGGCGGTGCGGACGCTCGTGATGACCACGACGATCAGGCAGAGCGCAATGATCGTCTCGGCCCACAGAAAGGCGAACCAGTCCAGCACGCACCCGATCGGGGGTGTGCCGGGGGCGGTGTTACGGAATGCGGAGAGGGCGAACAGGGTGGCGGCCATCCAAGCGAGGGCCGGCCAGACCAGGCCCTCGCTGCGGGTCGTCAGGTACCAGGTCGCGATGAGCACGGAACCCGCCAGCGCCCACATCACGACCATCATGAGGACCGCGAAGACGAACAGGCTGCCCGATCGGGACAGCCCCAGCCCCAAGACGGCCTCTTCCGGGTTGGGGGTGGGTGTCGCGGAGATCGAGAAGAGCGTGTCGTTGTTGGAGAACATCAACCGCACCGGCACCTGCTTGCCGCCCAGCTGTGCCCAGAACTCGACGTCGGTCTCGTAGGTGTCGAAGGGGTAGTCGCTGATCGATCCACCCGTGATCGCGACCTGCACGTCCTTCGTCGTGAGGCGCTCGTGCGCCTTGAACGCCAGGTCGCTGAGGGTTGCCGCGGAGGTCTGGAGGCTGAGATCGGCCACAGGGGCGGTCCCCTCCTCCTCGCCGAGAGCCCCGCGCGGGGTGACCCGGACTCGCAGTACCAGCTCTCTGGCCGCGGCGTCGACGTGTTGGACGGTGGCCTCCACGTCCACCCGGTCCGCGGCTCCGGATCCGACCGTGTGGACCGTGTCGATCATCTGCCGCTCGGTGAACTGCAGCCACGACCCCACGGACACCGCCACCACGATCAGGACCGCGACGAGAAGCAGCACCGGCAGAATCGACGCCCCGAAGCGGCGTGGGCGAGGTGAGTCCGAGGGTGGGGTCATCGTGACTCCGACGAGCTTGGGAAAGGGAACGGACTCGTCCGGCCGACGTCGGGAGCGGACTTCGCCCCGGGCAGCGCCGCCTGCCGAAGCCTGGCGTCACCACCACGGGCAGCCCTCTTGTCCGAAACGCGGGGCGGTGGCCGCAATGTGATCCTCGCCGACCGGGCCGGCGATCCTCCGCATTCGAGCAGGCGTGTCGGGGCCCCTACCGGGCGGCCCGGTGCGCCGCGTCCCCTGCCCACATCGATGCAGTGCTCTGCTCGCTGAGCACCAGCAGACGGGTCAGATGAACGACAGGAGTGCGGGGCAGCTAGGACCTCGCACCATCGCACCTCTCCCCCATCGGCTCACCGCCGTGGTCACGCCCCCCTCGCCTGCGAGCGCAAGCACAGCAGCGCCACGAGGCCACGGCGGAGGCAGCATGTGGCACGTGGGCGTTTCGGCCACATCCACTCCAAGCCGCCGCCCTCGTGCCGCAAGGGTCGGTGCACCCGACACCAACGCGCTTGCGCACTGCCACGGGGTTCGCACGGCGTCCGAAACACATGTGTTCGACGAACCCGGTCCGGTCGTTGAACCTCGCAGAACCCAGATCCTCACCCCCTGGAAAGGCCACCCATTCACGCGGCAAACGCGGCCGCCAGCGCTACGACTCCGTCGCCCGCCTTCTGGCAGCTGAGCCTCTGTCCGCCGCCCAGCCACCCTGCCCACCCGCCCCAGATCCCTCGTCCGTGAAGGAGGAACCCCGTGTCTGCTGGTCTGAACGCCGCAACGCACGCCAAGCGGGCCGCGATGGTCGATCGCCTCGTGTCCGATGGCGTCCTGACCGACCGCCGGCTCCGTTCCGCGCTGCTCCGCGTGCGCCGCGAGGTGCTTCTCCCTCACGCCTACGTCCGGGTCAGCGGCCCGGGCGCGGAACCCATCGAATGGCGGCTCCTCCAGGGCGCCCATCCCGAAGACCGGGCGGAGTGGCTCGAGCTGATCCACAGCGACGAGTCGATCCTGCTGCAGCGCGACGGCGAGCCTCTCGATGTCCTCTGCCGCGGCCCGGTCTCCGGAGGCCACATGTCGTCCATGTCCACCTACACTCCGGCCACCATCGGAGCTCTGCAGACCCTGCGACTCGAGCCCGGGCAGTCGTTCCTCGAACTCGGACCAGGTCCAGGCGTCTCCCTTGCGCTCGCCGCCGCCGTCACCGGCCCTGGGCACGCCGCCGGTGTGGAGCGCGATGAGCGCATGGCCGCATTCGCCCAGCAGAACTTGGACGACCTCGGCCTTGGCGCGAAGGTCGTCGCGGGCGACGCCCTTGACGGGCTCCCGGCTGAACGGCTCTTCGACCGGATCCACTCCGGCATCGGCGTCCCCTGCGTCCCGCCCGCGTGGATCCAGCAGCTCGCGCCGGGCGGGAGGCTACTCACCACGCTCGCCACCAGGACGCCGAGCTGGCCGGGACAACTCCTCGTCTCCCGCGCGCCGGCAGGCGAGATCAAGGCGGTGCTGAAGGGCACGCCGCGGGGGTACCGGCCCATGCTCGGCTACCGGTGGCTCAGCGCTCTGGACCACCGCACCCGCATCAAGGCCCGTCCCGGCCGATCGCGCCCGACCGCGCTGGCTCCGCCGGCGGACGACGCGTACGGATTCTGGATCGCCGCCGCCTATGTGCTCGGAAACGGCAGCCTGGTGCGGGACTTCCAGGCAGAGACGATGACCATCGTCGCTCCCGATGAGGACTCCTGGGCGGTCGCCGGGCCCGGTGACGGCACCGTTCGCGTGCACGGCCGCCGGGATGTCTGGGCCGAACTCGAAGACCTTCACGCCCGCTGGGATCGGGCCGGTCGTCCGGACACCTACACCGTTGAACTCCCCGATGGAGGTGGCCCGCAGTACGTCACCTCCGGCACCGGAAGGAACGCGCTCGCATGGACGCTCCCCGCGCTTGCCACCGTTCCCCGGCAGACGCCTTGATCACGCCGCTGCGGGTCACCGTCGCCGCGGTGACCTCCGTCCCCCTTCTCAACGGCACCCACCGGAGGAACCTCGTCATGACACACACAGCAGGCCCACCGGCCGTGGCGACCGAACCCGCGCACCGGCACCGCGGCCACGCCCGGGCCGCCTCGGCTGCGCTGCTGAAGCACCTGCAGCGGGAGGGCGCGACGCTCGACGAAATGCAAGCAAGCGCAGACGCCGTGCCGCTGTACGAAGGGTTCGGCTGCACCAGCAATCCCGGACTCATGCGGATGACGAAGCTCCCGCAGGCCCGGGAGGGGGGCGCGTCATGACTGAGGGATGGCTCCCGCCCGAGGAGTACGCAGCCTCGCTGCCGAAAGCGAGCGTGTTCGGCGCCGTCTTCTTCACCGACATGGACGACCGGCCCGTGCAGCTTCATGCCGTCTACAGCACCGAGCATCCCTGGCAGCTGCCCGGCGGTACGGCGGAGGCCGGCGAACGGCCGTGGGAAACCGCGGTGCGGGAGACCGAGGAAGAGACCGGGCTGCTGGTGCCAGGGCCGCCGCGGCTGCTGGCGGCCGTCTTCGGCCTGCCCGGCGCGGCATGGCCCCTGGCGACCACGGGCTTCGTATTCGACGGCGGGCGGTTGACCGACCGGCAGATCGCCGGCATCACACTCGCCCCAGAGGAGCACGACGACGTGCGGGTTCTCTCGCTGGAGGGCTGGCGGGCGCTGATGCCGGCACGGGACTTCGCCCGGCTCACCGCCCTCATGGATGCCCGCCGGACCGGAGTGGCGGCCTACGTCGGTGCCTGGGACTGGGACAGCGATCTACGCGGTACGGCCACGAGCACCGAAGAGACCGCACGGTGAGCACCGCATCATCAGTGCGGGGCCTGGAGCGAGCACTACACGTCAAGCCGGCGCATCGAGCCGCGCTTCCGCCGCCCCACCGGCAGTGGGGCCCGGGCGACTCGGCCACCCCGACGGCACCGGTGGCCCCGGGGCTCCTGGTTCGGCAGCAGGGAGCCGAGGAGGGCCAGGGGCGCCGGTGAGGGCGGTGGGGTATGAGCCGCCGCGCGCTGAGGCCCCCTCCGGGAGGGGTGCGATGATAGGAGCATGGGACGACAGAGGACCAAGCCGGCCCCGACGCCGCCGACCACGACGCGTGGTCGGCGTACCCGTGACGGCCTGATCCTTGCCGGGCGGGAGGTTCTGGAGCAGCAGGGTTGGTCCGCTTTCAGTCCTGAAGCAGTGGCGCAGGCGGCCGGCGTCTCGTACGGGACGTTCTACACGTACTTCGAATCCCGCGACGACCTGCTGCATCACGTCGTCCGGTCGGTCGCGGGCGAAATGCTGGCCTCGAGCCTGGTGTCACCGGATGTGGTGGGCGATCCCTACGCGAAGCTCATGGAGTCGAACCGCCTCTACCTCCGCGCCTGGGACAGAGCGTCGAAGGTGCTGCGGCTCGTCGAGCAAGGGGCGGCCGCGGACGAGGCCCTGCGGCAGATCGTCCTTGAGATCCGCGAGTTCTACGTCAGTCGTGCCACGAAGGGTCTGAGGCGTCTGCAGGACGCGGGCCTGGCGAATCCGGATCTGGACCCACGCCTGACGGCGCTGGCGCTGGGGTCGATGGTCGAGCAGGTCGCCCACGCACGGTCCTCCATGGAGGAACCGTTCGACGAGGACACGGTCGTCGATCACCTTTCGCGACTGTGGGCGTCGGCCATTGGGTTGCAGGGAGCGCCCGACGAAGGGTGGGCCGCTCGCGCCCGTGCCTCTGCGGGTACCGCTTCCGACTGACGCGGGCGAGAGCCGAGGCAGGAGCTGCGGGTCGCGGGCAGCTCAACGCCCCGTGAAGGACGGCTTCTGCTTGGTGAGGAAGGCGTTCAGGCCAAGGCGGTAGTCCTCGGAAGCCCCGGTGTGGGCGATCTGCGCCGCTTCGTATTCCAGTGCGGCGTCGAGTGTCGATTCGGACGCGAAGGTCACGGCTGCCTTGATGGCGGCGAAGGCGCGAGTGGGGCCGGCGGCCAGTGCGGCAGCGCTGCGGTGGACCTTGGCGTGGAGGTCCTCGTCAGCGGTGACCTGGTGGAGCAGTCCCAGGTCGAGCGCCTCCGCTGCGCCGAGGAGGCGGGGGTGCAGCAGCAGGTCGAGTGCCGCTGCTCGTCCGGCGATGCGGGGCAGGGTCCAGGAGATCCCGGTGTCGCAGGACAGGCCGATGCCGGCGAAGGCGGTGGTGAACGTCGCGGACTCGGCGGCGATGCGGAAGTCGCATGCGAGTGCCAGCGCCATGCCTGCGCCGGCGGCGACCCCGTTGACGGCCGCGATCACGGGTTTGGGTGTCGTCAGCAGGGTCCGAATGAGGGGGCTGTAGTGCTCGCGTACGGCGTTGGCCATGGCGTCGGGGCCCTCTGCGGTCTGCGCTTCATCCAGGTCCTGGCCGACGCAGAAGGCCCTTCCGGTTCCGGTGAGGACCACGGCACGGACGTCGGGGTCGTCGGCCGCTGTCTGCAATGCGGCCAGGAGCTGCGTCTTGGTGTTCAGGTCCAGGCTGTTCATCCGGGCCGGCCGGTCGAACCGGATCGTCCGGACATGGCCTTGTGTGGAGGTGGTGACGACAGGGGGGTTCGTCATGGCGGTTCCGTTCCTGGGCGGGTGGCGGATCATGTGGGGCGGAGAAGGCTCATGCAGTCGCGGGCGGGGCGGAGAAGGCTCATGCGGTCGTGGGCGGGGCCGAGAAGCCTCAGGCGGTGTCGGCGGGGCGGAGAAAGGCTCAGGCGGTCGTCGGCGGGGCCGGGTGGAGGGACGTCCTGGTGCTGAGGTCGTGCACGGCGGCCTCGTACTGCGTCTTGAATGTCGCGATGAGGTCGGCGACCGTGAGGCGCTGCTTGACGGCACCGATGCCCTGGCCGGATCCCCAGATGTCCTTCCATGCCCTGGCCTCGGTGTTGCCGCCGGAGCCGAAGTCCATGGCGGATGGGTCGGATTCGGGGAGGTTGTCGGGGTCGAGACCGGCGGCGGCGATGCTTCCGCGCAGGTAGTTGCCGTGGATCCCGGTGAACAGGTTGCTGTAGACGATGTCCTTGGCGGCGCTGTCGACGATCATCTGCTTGTAGGCCGGCGGGTTGTTCGCCTCGGCGGTGGCCAGGAACGCCGACCCGATGTAGGCGAGGTCGGCGCCTGCGGCCAGGGCCGCCAGGATCGACCGTCCGTGGGCGATGGCTCCGGACATCAGCAGCGGGCCGTCGAACCATTCGCGGATCTCCTGGACCAGGGCGAAGGGGGACTGCGTGCCGGCGTGGCCTCCCGCACCGGCCGCCACGGCTATGACGCCGTCGGCACCCTTCTCGATCGCCTTGCGGGCGAACTCGTTGCTGGTCACGTCATGGAGAACGGTCCCTCCGTAGGAGTGCACGGCCTCGTTGATCTCGGGGCGGGCCCCCAGGGAGGTGATGACGATCGGCACCTGGTGCTTCACGATCACGTCCATGTCGCGCTCGAGGCGGTCGTTGGACCGGTGCACGATCTGATTGACCGCGAGCGGGGCGACGACCGCATGCGGGTGCGCGGCCGCATATGCGGCGTTCTCCTCGGTGATGCGGTCCAGCCAGTCGGAAAGCAGTGACGCGGGCCGAGCGTTCAGGGCCGGGAACGAGCCGATCACACCGGCCTGGCACTGGGCGATGACCAGTTCGGGGCCGGAGGCGATGAACAGGGGCGAGCTCACGACGGGCAGGGTGAGGGGCCGCGAGAGGGCAGGGGGCAACGGCATAGCGGGTCCTTGAGCGGTTTCGGTGAGCCCTCGGAACGTGACCGGAAGAGAGGCTCTCGGCGGGGACAGGCAGCGATTGTGCAACTCGTTGCACAATCGGGCAAGGGAGGCCGCCGGGGCGACGTGCGGCACTGCAGCCGTACGGGGACTCCTGCCCACCCTCCTTCACAGGGCCCCACCAGCGACTTCCCGGTTCGCGCCCCGCCCATCAACATTCTCTGACTTTTTTGTCAGTGAGATAGGCGTCACAGGAGAGACAGCCGTTCGGGCAGTCCACTCCTTCACGCATCCCAGGCAATCGATACCAGCGTGAAGCCATGCACCAAAGCGCCGATTCACCCCGTGGCGACCACGTACGCGGCCACTCTCGTGCGGCCTCGACGCCGAATCTCGCACTTGACTATTTTGTCAGGTTGCCTGACGCTGCCGTCACGTAACCCCGGCCGCCGTGAGCGGAGCGGCTGATGACGTCAGAGCACCCAAGGGAGAAATGCGCATGGACATCAAGTTCGATTTCAGTGGCAAGACAGCGGTGGTGTTCGGCGGCACGTCCGGCATCAACCTGGCCATCGCCGAGGCGTTCGCCGCGCGGGGCGCCGCGGTGGCGGTGGCCAGCCGGAAGCAGGCCAACGTCGACGCGGCCGTCAAGCAGCTCGACGCACACGGGAACCCTGTGCGCGGGTTCGTGGCCGATGTGCGGGACCTGGGGTCGGTCGAAGAGGTCTTCGGGGCTGTGCGCTCGGAGTTCGGGCCGGTCGACGTCCTGGTGTCCGGGGCGGCCGGCAACTTCCTGGCCGAGGCGAACGAGCTGTCGTCGAACGGCTTCAAGGTGGTCGTGGACATCGACCTCAACGGGACGTTCCACGTGATGCGAGCCGGCTTCGAGCACCTCGCTCCGGGTGCCTCGGTCATCAACATCACCGCGCCTCAGGCGGTGATCCCCGTGCGCTACCAGGCCCATGTCTGCGCGGCGAAGGCGGGTGTGGACCAGCTGACCCGGGTGCTGGCGCTGGAGTGGGGCGGCAAGGGCATCCGCGTGAACGCGATCGCGCCAGGCCCGATCGCCGGCACGGAGGGTCTGGCGCGGCTGTCGCCGGGAGATGACCCGGATGGCGACAGGTCGATCAAGACCGTTCCGCTGGGCCGGTTCGGCGCGAAGGAAGAGATCGCCGATCTGGCGATGTTCCTGTCGTCCTCGGCTGCCGGCTACATCTCCGGAGCGGTGATCCCCTGCGACGGCGGCGGGTCGTTCGAGAGCATCCGCGGGATCGAGGAAGCCGGCCGCTATCTCGCGTCGGTCTCGCGGTGAGTGACGCGCTGCCGTCCTCTCCCAGCGCTACGACAGACGCCGGAGCGCCGCTGGGAGACAGCCCGCTCTGTGAAGCGATGGTGGTGGATCCGGGCCTGGTCCCTTCGCGGGGACGCGCCTCTCGGCCCGCGGCACCTTCATCGAGCGCAGAGGGCTGCCGGAGACCGCGCCCGCTTCTCCCACACCCCACAGGGTGCGCACCGGTCCCGCCCGGCCGGGCGGCGATACCGCCGCAGTCGCCCGTGACTGGGCTGCACCCGCATTGATCCCGACTGTTCAGGAGCACTCCCCATGAAGCGTCAGATCTACACCGAGGACCACGAGGCCTTCCGCCGAGTCGTCCGTACCTTCCTGGACAAGGAGGTGCACCCCCACTACGAGCAGTGGGAGAAGGACGGCATCGTCTCCCGCGACGTATGGCTCGCCGCCGGCCGTCAGGGCCTTCTCGGTCTCGCCGTCGACGAGGAGTACGGGGGCGGCGGCAACCTCGACTACCGGTATGCCTCCGTCCTCGCCGAGGAGTTCGGCCGCGCCTACACCCCGGGCTTCGCCATCGGCCTGCACAACGACATGATCGGCCCCTACCTGACCTCGCTGGCGACCGAGGAGCAGAAGCGCCGCTGGCTGCCGGGCTTCTGCTCCGGCGAGCTGATCACCGCCATCGCGATGACCGAGCCGGGCGCCGGCTCCGACCTCCAGGGCATTCGCACCACCGCCGAGGACCACGGCGACCACTGGATCCTCAACGGCTCCAAGACCTTCATCTCCAACGGCATCAACGCCGACCTGGCGATCGTCGTCGCCCGCACCACCCCCGAGGGCGGCGCGCACGGACTCTCGCTGCTCGTCGTCGAGCGGGGAATGGAGGGCTTCGAGCGCGGCCGCAACCTCGACAAGATCGGGCAGAAGTCGCAGGACACCGCCGAACTGTTCTTCCACGACGTCCGCGTCCCCAAGGGGAACCTCCTCGGCCAACACAACGGCGCCTTCCTGCACTTGATGACAAACCTCGCCCAGGAGCGCATCACGATCGCGGTCGCCGCCATCGCCGGAGCGGAGCGTCTTGTGGAGCTCACCACTCAGTACGTCAAGGAACGCGAGGCGTTCGGGCGGCCGCTGGCCAAGCTCCAGCACATCCGCTTCGAGATCGCCGAGATGGCCACCGAGTGCGCCGTCAC
>NZ_JBHTTQ010000085.1:0-33466 GCF_042794475.1 Streptomyces sp. NPDC056527 | reverse complement strand
ATCGTGTCGAGTCCGACACGATGACGGCGCGGGTGTTTCTCCGCCCGGGCGGTTCGCCTCCGCCTGTCGGTGGTGGACCGGCTCAGGCCGCCGGGGGAGTGATCGTCAGGCTCTCGATGACCACGTGGTGGTCCGAGCGCGGGGTGTCGGCGACCAGGCACCACCGCCGGGCCTCGCTGCTGAAGAGGTAGTCCAGCTTCCAGCCGCCGTTGTGGGTGTCCCGGCCCGTGCGGGCCGCCCCCTGCTGGTCGCACTCCTGGTACCCGGGGGTGCCAGGACCCTGGGAGTACAGCCCGTCCGGCCAGATCCAGACGTCGGGGTTGCCCGCCCGGTCCGGCGGGTTCGCGTTGAAGTCGCCGCCGAAGGCGACCTTCGGGAAGCCGGAGACGACCTGCTTGATCTCCGCGAACTGGTCGTCGCGGTAGTCCCAGTCGGGGTGCTCCGGGTTGGCGCCCTTCGTGGACGCGTGCACATTGCAGAGCCGGACGTCGAAGTAGGTCGCCGTCGCGCACTGGAACGGCCGGTTCAGCCCGGTCCAGGGCTGGGTCGTCGGGTACTGCTGCGCGTCCGAGAGACCGGCCTTGACCACGATCGCGGTGCCGGCGAGGTCGTTGGGGTCGGAGCCGGTGCCGGTCGCGCAGGGGCTCGGGGTCCGTACGCCCTGCTGCGACCACTGGTACGGCACGAAGCTCTTGCTCCAGCCCGGGCCGAGCTTGGTCATCAGGTCGTCGAGGCCGCTCGCGCAGACCTCCTGGAGCAGGACGGCCTGCACGTAGTGGCTCTGCGTGTACTGCTTCACGACGTCGGACTTCTCGGCCGCGGTGCCGGTGCCGGTGCAGCCCCACCGCTCGACGCCGCACATGTTCCAGGTCATGACCTGGAGGTTGGTCCCCGGCGGAGGTGTCGCCGCGGGTGCGGCCTGCGCCGACGCGCCCGACACCGATGCCCCGGACAGGGCCAGGAGGGCAGCGCCGAGCGCTCCCCACAGTCTCTTCCTCAAGTGGATCCCCCATGATCGTCAAGATGACGACGGCACTCTACGGGGAGATCGACGCGGTGACGGCATAGGTGTGTTTCAGGAAGCGCAGCAGGGCCGTGGTGTCGAACTGGACGACCGCGACCCCGTCCGTCGTGTGGAACTCGACCACCGTCTGCACCCGGCCGCAGGGCCAGACACGTATGTCGCCGCGGCGTGCCGGCGCGCGCATCCCGGTCTCCAGGAGGGCGCGCGGGAAGGACCACTCGATGTTGCCGGGGAAGACGAAGCGCACGGTGGCGGGCGTCGCCTCGGGATCGAAGCGCAGGGCGACGGGGACGGCGCGAGAGAGCGGGGCGTCGGTGATGATCCGTCCCTTGGCGTGATCCTCGACTGCTCGGTCATCCGCGGTGGGGGACATCGAGTCACTCCTCACACTCGTCTTATTTACCCCCTAATGTCCCATATTTTGCGGCGCGCGCGTGGCGAGCGCTGCCCTTCTGTGATCTGTGCGCTCTTGCAAGTCCTTTGCAGGAACGCTCATCATTCGGGACGTGCATGTACCTGACGGATTCATCAACGCCCCCGTATCGGCCGCCGCCGGTGTCGTCGCCGTCGGCGCCGTCGCCGTCAGCCTGCGCGGAGCCCGACGCGAACTGGACGAGCGGGCCGCCCCGCTGGCCGGGCTCGTCGCCGCCTTCATCTTCGCCGTGCAGATGCTGAACTTCCCGGTCGCCGCAGGGACCAGCGGACATCTGCTCGGCGGTGCGCTCGCCGCGATCCTCGTCGGGCCGTACACCGGCGTGCTCTGCATCGCCGTCGTCCTGCTCATGCAGGGCATCCTCTTCGCGGACGGCGGACTCACCGCGCTCGGCGTGAACATCACCGTCATGGGTGTCGTCACGGTCGTCGTCGCGTACGCGCTCTTCCGCGGCCTCGTCCTCGTCCTGCCGCGCACCCGCCGCTCGGTGACCGTCGCCTCCTTCGTCGCCGCGCTCGTCTCCGTGCCCGCCGCGGCCGCCGCCTTCACCCTCGTCTACGCCCTCGGCGGCACCACCGACGTACCGCTCGGCAAAGTGCTCACCGCGATGGTCGGCGTCCACACCCTCATCGGCATCGGCGAGGCCGCCATCACCATGCTGACCGTCGGCGCGGTCGTCGCCGTCCGCCCCGACCTCGTCCACGGCGCCCGCGGCCTGAGCACCCCGCTCAAGCTCCGCGTGAACGGCGAACTGGTCGACGCGGCCCCGGCCACCCCGGCCGCCGACCCCGGCTCGCCGAAGAAGGTGTGGATCGGCGGTCTGATCGCCGCCCTCGTCCTGGCCGGCTTCGTCTCCTTCTACGCCTCCGCCAGCCCCGACGGCCTGGAGAAGGTCGCCGCCGACAAGGGCATCGACAAGAACGTCGAGGAGCACGCCACGGCCGACTCCCCGCTCGCCGACTACGGCGTCGAGGGCATCGAGGCGACCCGGCTCTCCGGCGGCCTCGCGGGCGTGATCGGCGTGGGCGCGACCCTCGCCGTCGGCACCGGCGCGTTCTGGATGGTCCGCCGCCGCCGTACGGAATCGTCCGGAGCGCAGGTCTGACATGGGAGCGGGGCACACGCACAAGCTGTACCGGCGGGGAGACTCGCCGGTCCACGCGCTGCCCCCGCACACCAAGCTCGTCGCCGTCCTCGCCTTCGTCGTGGTCGTGGTCTCCACGCCCCGCGAGGCGATGTGGGCCTTCGCCCTCTACGCGGTCCTGCTCGGTGTCGTGGCGGCGCTCGCCCGGATCCCGGCAGGGTTCCTGCTGCGGCGGCTGCTGATCGAGATCCCGTTCGTGGCCTTCGCGTTCCTGATGCCCTTCGTGGTCCCCGGCGAACAGACGGACGTCCTCGGGATCTCCGTCTCCGTCCCCGGCCTGTGGGGCGCCTGGAACGTCCTCGCCAAGGGCACCCTCGGCGTCGCCGCCTCCGTGCTCCTCGCCTCCACCACCGAACTGCGCGCGCTGCTCCTCGGCCTGCAGCGGCTGAAGCTGCCGCCCCTCCTCGTCCAGATCGCCTCCTTCATGATCCGGTACGGCGATGTGATCACCGACGAGATGCGCCGGATGTCCGTCGCCCGCCGCTCGCGCGGATTCGAGGCGAAGGGGGTACGCCATTGGGGTGTCCTCGCCAAGTCCGCGGGCGCGCTCTTCATCCGCTCGTACGAGCGCGGCGAACGCGTCCATCTCGCGATGGTCAGCCGGGGGTACACGGGGTCCGTACCGGTCATCGACGAGGCGACGGCCACCCGGACCCAGTGGACGTACGCCGCCGCCCTGCCGCTCGCCGCACTCCTGATCTGCCTGCTCGGATGGACGCTATGAACGCTGCCCCCTCGCTCGAGGTCCACGGCCTCGCCTACGCCTACCCCGACGGCCACCAGGCCCTCTTCGGTGTCGACCTGACCGTCGAGCGCGGCGAGCGGGTCGCCCTGCTCGGACCCAACGGCGCCGGCAAGACCACGCTCGTCCTGCACCTCAACGGGATCCTCACCGGTGGCGCCGGCACGGTCTCCGTCGCCGGAATGCCCGTCGAGAAGCGGAACCTGGCCGAGATCCGGCGCCGGGTCGGGATCGTCTTCCAGGACCCGGACGATCAGCTGTTCATGCCGACCGTCCGCGAGGACGTCGCCTTCGGCCCGGCCTCGGCCGGGCTGCGCGGCGCGGAGCTGGAGGCCGTCGTCCACCGCGCGCTGGACCGCGTCGGGATGGCCGAGTACGCGGACCGGCCGCCGCACCACCTCTCCTTCGGGCAGCGGCGGCGCGTGGCGGTGGCAACCGTCCTCGCGATGGAGCCCGAGATCCTCGTCCTGGACGAGCCCTCCTCCAACCTCGACCCCGCCTCGCGCCGCGAGCTCGCCGACGTCCTGCGCTCCCTGGACGTCACCGTCCTCATGGTCACCCACGACCTGCCGTACGCCCTGGAGCTCTGCCCGCGCTCGGTCATCCTCAGCGAGGGCGTGATCGCCGGGGACGGGCCCACGGCCGACGTCCTCGCCGACGGGGAGCTGATGGCCCGCAACCGCCTGGAGCTGCCGTACGGCTTCTCCCCCCGACCGGTCGCCTGACCGTTCCCGACCCCGGAATCGGGGGTCCCGGTCCGGCGTTGCACCATGGGGGCGCGACGGATCCGGTACGAGCGAGAAGGAGTGTGGGACGTGGACGTCCGGGGCACGGTGGCGGCGGGATTCGAGCCGGTCAGGGACGCGTTCCTGCGCAACTTCGACGACCGTGGCGAGCGGGGCGCGGCGCTCGCCGTCTACCGCGACGGGGTGAAGGTCGTCGACCTGTGGGGCGGTACGAAGGACGTCGACGGGGACGCTCCGTGGGCCGTGGACACCGCGCAGGTCGTCCGCTCGGCAACCAAGGGCGTCGCGGCGGCCGTACCGCTGCTGCTGCACCAGCGCGGTCAGCTCGACCTGGACGCGCCCGTCGGCACCTACTGGCCGGAGTTCAAGGCGGCCGGCAAGGACCGGGTGAGCGTACGGCAGTTGCTCGCGCACCGGGCCGGGCTGCCGGTCCTCGACCGGCCGCTGACGCTCGCCGAGGCGATCGACCCGGTGACCGCCCAGGCCGCGATCGCCGCGCAGGCCCCGGCCTGGGAACCGGGAACGGCCCACGGCTACCACGCCCACACCTTCAGCTGGCTGATCGGCGGCCTGGTCCACCGGGTCACCGGCCGCACCATCGGACGCTGGGTCGCCGAGGAGATCGCCCGTCCGCTCGGCCTCGACCTCTGGATAGGTCTGCCGCCCGAGGAGGCCGCGCGGGTCGGCCGCCTGGGCCCGGTGGAGGAGCTGGAGCCCGCGGACAGCGGCGCCCTGAAGCTGCGCCCCAAGCGCTCGGTCACCGAGGCCTACCGCGACCCGGACTCCCTCACCCGGCGCGCCTTCGGCGCCATCGACCCCAAGCCCGACGAGAACGACCCGGCGTACCGCGCGGCCGAACTCCCCGGCTCGGCCGGCGTCTCCACCGCCCGCGCCCTGGCCCGCTTCTACGCCGCCACCCTCGGCCCGGTCGACGGCGGCCCCCGCCTCTTCGCCCCGGCGACCCTGACCCTCGCCCGCACCGAGGAGTCCGCGGGCCCCGATCGCGTCCTGATGGTCGGCACCCGCTTCGGCCTGGGCCACATGCTCCACGGCCCGGCCTCCCCCCTCCTCGGCCCCACGTCCTTCGGCCACCCCGGCCGAGGCGGCTCCCTGGGCTTCGCGGACCCCGAATCGGGCACGGCCTTCGGCTACGTGACGAACGGCATGCGCAAGACGGTCACCGCGGACCCACGGGCCCAGGCCCTGGTGCGGGCGGTGCGGTCGGTGCTGTGACCGGCCCGTGAGGCTCCGGCCCGGTCAACTCGCGTGCAGCATCAGACCGATGCCCACCACCATCAGGCCCGCCGCCGCCACCCTCGGCCCCCCGAACCGCTCCTTGAAGAAGAGCGCTCCGATGGCCGCGCCCACGATGATCGAGGACTCCCGCAGGGCCGCGATCGGGGCAAGGGCCGCCTTCGTCTGGGCCCAGAGGACCAGACCGTACGCGCAGACCGAGAGCGCCGCGCCGAGCAGCCCCCGGACCGCGTGCGGCCGGAGCTGGGGCAGGAGCGCGGACCGGCGGGTCCACAGGGCGTACGCAGGGATGGCCAGGCCCTCCAGGACCATCAGCCACGCGATGTAGCCGAGCGGGGTGCCCGAGGCGCGCACCCCGACGCCGTCGACGACCGTGTAGCCCGCGATGGCCAGGCCCGTCGCCCCGGCCGCGAGCAGCGCCGGCCAGTCGGGGCGGCGGCCGGAGCCGCGAACTCCCCACAGGGCCAGGCCCGTCAGGCCGGCGCATGCGAACGCCACCCCGGTGAGCTGCCAGCCGTCCGGGATCTCGTCGACGAAGACGGCCGCGAGGAACGTGACGGCCAGCGGGGCCGTACCCCGCGCGATCGGGTACATCTGGCCGAAGTCGCCGAGCGTGAACGACCGCATGAGCAAGGCCATGTAGCCCACGTGCAGCACGGCCGACACGATCAGGTAGGGCCATGCCCCGGCCGCGGGCAGCGGTACGAAGAAGGCCGCGACACCACCGATCAGCGCCCCGCCGCCGGAGATCAGCGTGAAGGAGAGCAACTGGTCGCGGATCGTGTGGGCGAGCGCGTTCCAGCCGGCGTGCGTCACGGCGGCGAGCAGCACCGCCGCCGCGACCAGCGGCGTCACTTGGTCCGCTCGCGGACGTCCACGAGCGCGCCGCCCGCGTGGGCGATCAGCGCCTTGGGGTCCAGCGCGAACACCGTGTGCGGGGTGCCGGCCGCCGCCCACACCACGTCGTGGTCGAGCAGCCCCCGGTCGGCCAGGACGCGGGTCCTGGTGCGGTGCCCGAACGGCGGGACGCCCCCGATCGCGTACCCCGTGGTCTCCCGTACGACGCTCGCGTCGGCCCGCGTCACGGCCTCTGCGCCCAGCTCCTCGCGCACCCGGTCCACGTCGACCCGCGAGGAGCCGTCCATCAGGACCAGCACCGGGACCCCGTCCGCCGCGAAGATCAGCGACTTGACGATCTCGGAGACCTCGCAGCCGATGGCCTCGGCGGCCTGCGCGGCGGTGCGGGTCTCGTCCGGGAAGCGGCGGATCTCGACATCGAGGCCGAGCTCCCGAAGGGCCGCGGCGAACTGCGGGTGGGCGTGGGATTCAGGAGAGGTCATGGCCCGCACGCTAGCGGTCGGTGTACGGGCCACGCGACTCGATCGGTCCGCGACGGCGGACGTCCGGGCTCAGCCCGCCCGCAGCACGCTCGCGACCACCGGGCCCGCCGCGTCGCCGCCGTGCCCGCCCTCCTGCACGACGGCCGCGGCGGCCAGGTCGTCGGAGTAGCCGGTGAACCAGCTGTTGGAGTCGGACTGGCCGTCGACCTCCGACGAGCCGGTCTTCGCGCCCTTGACCCCGCCGACCGACGCCATCGCCTTCGCCCCCGTGCCCTCGCCGGTAGCCGTCGCCCGCATCATCGCGCGCAGCTGACGGGCCACCGAGTCCGGCAGCGAACGCGAGGCTTCGGCGAACGTCCGGCCGTCCAGCTCCTCGGACACCAGGAACGGCTGCTTGAACGTCCCGTACTTCGCGGTGGCGGTGATCGAGGCGATGTTGAGCACGTTCATCTGCACCGTGCCCTGCCCGATGTACTGCGCCGCCGCCACGCCCTGCGTCTCCTCGGGGATGGAACCGTCGAAGGAGGAGATGCCCGTCTTCCATTCGAGGCCGATCCCGAAGACGTCCCGGGCCTCCTTGCCGAGCGCGGAGTCGTCCTTGACGTCGTCGATCAACTTGATGAAGGCCGTGTTGCAGGACTTGGCGAAGCTGCGCGAGAAGGGCACGTCGCCGAGGGCGAAGTTCTCGAGATTGTGGAAGGACGTGCCGTGGTACATGACGTCCTTCGGGCACGGCGCGGTCCCGTTCGCCGTGACGAGGCCCTTCTCCAGGAGCATCGCCGCCGTGACGATCTTCAGGGTCGAGCCGGGCGCCTGCGTGCCCTGGAACGCCGTGTTGTAGCCCGCGGACGGGCTGTTGGCGACCGCCCGCACCTCGCCCGTCGACGGCTTGATCGCCACCACCGACGCCTGCCCGTACTTCTTCACCGAGCGCTCGGCCGCCGCCTGGACGGTCGCGTCGATGGTCGTCTCGAGCCGCCCGGGCTTGCCCGGGACATGGGTCACCAGGGTGGTGTCGGGGACGCCCTCGGTGTCGGACTGGACGAAGGTCTCGACACCGGGCGTGCCGCCGACCTTCGTCCCGTACTTCTCGCGCAGCTGGTCCAGGATCGGCCCGAGCGAGGGGTACTTCTCCTTGGTCAGCTCGGCGCCCTTGCGGTCGACGGCCTTGACGGCGCCCGTCTTCGCCGCGCCGGTGCGCAGGGTCGAGTTCTGGGTCAGCTTGGGGTGGATGACGCTCGGCTTCCACTCGACGAGCGGCCGCCCGGTGGTCACCCCGCGCACCACGGTCAGCTCCGAGGTGTATTTCCAGGGCTTCGACTGCCCCTCGTACGTCACGGTCGCGTCGACCGTGAACGGCACCTTCGTGCCGACCGCCGTGCCCGGGGTGATCTCGGCCTTGGAGACCTTCGCACCTTCGCGGTAGTTCAGCACGGCCGGCCCGGCCTCGACGGGGTTGTTGGTCGCCTGCGCGGCCCGGTCGGACTCACCGGCGGCCCAGGCGGCCAGGAACTCCTTCGCGGCGCTCTCGACCTCGTCCCCCGTGACGGGCCCGGATCTCTTCTCGGCCCCCTGGGTGCTCGCCCCCGAGCCGTCGTTGATCCCGCCGGCCAGCGTGTAGCCCCCGTAGAGGACCCCACCCGCGACGATGACGAACACCCCTCCGACGATGGCCACTTTCGCTCCACTGCGCACGATTGCGCTCCCCTCCCCAGGCGATCACGGAAGCCTAGGTGACAGGTGTGACACGGGTGACGGTTGTTACCGGAACGGAATGCCAGCAGTGGATGACGCCTCGCGGATCAAGGGTGCACCCGGCCCTGACCAGCAACGGAGCTGCGGATCAGGGCCGTTGGACGGCTGCTGGGCCGCCTCTGGAGCGTGATCATGGTCCCGGAGCCCCTGGTGGAGGCTCTTGACGGTTTCCGGTTCTGCCCCTCGCTGCTCGGCTTGAGGCGCGACGTGCAGAGGGTTCCCTTTGCCCGCCTCTCGCAGTCGGCGGATGATTGGAGAGAGGCCCTATAGCCGGATCGGTGATTCCTATGCAAGCCGTGATTCGTAGGCGCGCGGCCGCCGCAGTAGGGGCCTTCGCCCTCTGCGGAGCCCTTGCCGCACCAGCAGCCATCGAGGCGGCCTCGGCCGTAAGCGATAACGGACAAGTGGTCCTTCAGGACCATGTGGACAAGCCGAAGAAGCCGAAGAAGGTGAAGTAGACCGGTTGGCCGGGCGCATGCGACGACTGCGGCCCTCTGAGTTCTGAGGGTCGCCGATGGCCACCGGCAGCCATCAAGAGGGCGCAACCAGCAGTCGCGCCCCCGCGTCCAGGAGCACGGAGGCGTAGAAGTGCCTCAGCGCGCGCATGTTGTGCTCCGGGGCGGATGCGTACCGCTTGCCTTTCTCGGGCTCCGGGATGATGCCCGCGGCCGCGAGAGCGGGCTTCCACATGAAGTCGTTGAAGTGGCTCACCCGGACGCGGCCCCCTCCGGAGCCAGTGAAGATGAGTGATTTGGTCACGAGTGGCCCGTCCGGGGTTCGCCAGGGGGCGTGACCTTTACGGGCGGGCGCTTCTCCGCGTGTGCCCTGAGGGCGTCCGCCACCGTGGCGGCGACGGCGCGTCACGCACGTTGCCGCCGTTGGGTAGGGCGAAGACGAACTTCCCACGGATCCGCTTGAGTTGGTGCCCCACCGAGAGCCAGCCGTCGGCGTAGTCCAGCTCTTCTTCGGAGTGCCCGAACACCTCGCCCTGGCGAAGCCCGCAGCCGCCGGCCACATCGACGGCCGCACGCAGGTGTCTCGGCAGGGCGTCTCGAGCGGCGAACACCTGCTTCGCCGTCCAGGGGACGACGCGGAGCCGACGCTCTGCCGCCTCGCGGCTGTTCACTTCGGTCGTGTGTGTCGCCACCTGGCTCTGTTCATGAAAACGGACAGCGGATGTTCACCACTTCGGGAGGCGCAACGGTCTGCGAATGTTCGATTCGGTGAGCTTCAGGTGCAGCAGGTTTCGCTATCGTGATCATGTGACTGCATGGAGTGACCATGCGCTTGATCGCCCCGCCGGAGACTTCCGGTCGGGAGGAATGAGGTTGTGATGAGCCTTACGAGGCCCGAGATCGATTTTCCGTTCGGCGACGCTCCCACCGACCTGCTGATCGAGGACATCGTCGTGGGTGACGGCCCGGAGGCAAAGGCCGGCGCCGTGGTCGAGGTCCACTACGTGGGGGTCACCCATGAGACCGGCGAGGAGTTCGACGCCTCCTGGAATCGCGGCCAGACGTTCCGGTTCCCCCTGGGGGGCGGCAAGGTCATCGAGGGCTGGGACCAGGGAGTCGAGGGGATGAAGGTCGGCGGCCGGCGCAAGCTCACCATTCCCTCCCATCTCGCCTACGGCAACCATTCCCCCTCCCCGCTGATCCCAGCCGGGTCGGCGCTCATCTTCGTCGTGGACCTGCTCGGGGTCTGAGGCAGAACCGCTGCTGCCCGGCCTCCTCGATTGGAGCCGAGGCCAGGCGGCAGCTTCTGGATTCCGCCGGGCTCCGTATGCAGCCCCCAGGCGTGCCCTCGATCGACGCGACCACGCCCGGCTTCCGCACAGCAGCGGTCGCGAGACCAGCAGCCGTACCGGACCCCAAGTGCCATAACCCGGCCCTGAAAGACAGCGGGATCGAGGGTGACCAGTTCGCTTCCGCGACCTCTCAGGCGCCGCCGAAGGGCGGTCCTTCAGGAGGGCGCGACCGTCGGGCGCGCCCTCCTCTCACTCCCGCATGGCTAAACCCACGTGTCCAACCACATTCGATTCCGCCATTGGTCCATCGGAATCGACGTGCCCGTGTAGATCGGCCAGAAATAGATGAAGCCTCGCGAATCCCGGCCCGCACGGCCCTGACCAGTGACTCCTTCGGTGTCTGGGGCCGAAATGCCGAGGCTGGGCCGTCCCTGGGCCGTGACGGTCGCAAGCAGGGCGACCTCGGCGACCTTCGGGGCGGCTCACGGGGTACTTCCGGGGCGGCTCCCGGACCGTCGGGAGTTCGTCCGCCGGGGGGATCAGGCGCGTTGGAAGCCGTCGACGGCCATGGAGATGGTGAGGGCCAGGAAGGCGAGACCGACGGCGATGATGGCCAGGAAGACGAGCGTGCCCGCCGCCTTGGCAATCCACGATTTCGCATGGACCGGGTCGGCGGGGTTCCTCGGGTGGTAGGCGACCTTGATGGTCGGCGCGCTGCCGGAGATGTACGCGCCGCGGACCACGCCGTGCAGGTCGGTGTAGGCGTAGTCCCTGGGGCCGCGGCGCACCGCCTCGACGGTGATGCCGTACCGGGGGTAGGTCCACTCGCGGTACTGCATGGACAGGAGCGCGACCCCGAACGCGACGATGCCCACGGCGATGGGGGTGAACACCAAGAACGCGACCGCGCGGCTCACCGACTCCACGATGCCCAGGGGTACGGCCACCCCGACCGCCACCAGGCCGGTGACCCACGCCGTGAGCCTGAACGCGCGCGTGTACCAGTCGTCATCGGACCCCGCCGGCGCGCTGTCGGTGACGAGAGCCGTGCCGTCGGCCGCCCGCTCCTCCGGCAGGAGCGCGGTGACGGCGTCGGCGAACGCCGTGGCCGCCACCTCACTCACGCCCCGGACCTTGTACGTGACCGGGGTCGTCCCGGCCGGGGCGGTCAGCTCCACGGCAAGGGCACGGCCCTCGGCGCCGACTCGGCGGACGGCCTGGAGCGGGATCCGCTTCTCCTTGCGCCGCCGGCTCAGGACGAGGACGTCGTCCTGAGCCTGGAGGGTGGTACCAGCGCGGCCCCGGAGGACGGGTATCGGTGAGGTGGTGGTGGACATGAGCGTTGATAGTAGGGCGGGGACGGCTTTCAGGCGTGGGGTTACCGGTGCAGAGCCTCCACAGCCTTCCGGGTTCGCCCCTCGCTGCTCGGCATGAGGTGGGTGTACGTCCGGAGCGTGAACCCGGGGTCGGCGTGGCCGAGGTACTGACTCAGGGCCCGGATGTTCTCGCCGGCGTCCAGGAGCACGGAGGCGTAGAAGTGCCTCAGCGCGTGCATGCCGTGTTCCGGGGCGGAGGCGTACCGCTTGCCTTTCTCGGGCTCTGGGATGATGCCCGCGGCCGCGAGAGCGGGCTTCCACTTGAAGTCGTTGAAGTGGCTCACCCGGATGTGGCTCCCTCCGGAGCCAGTGAAGGTGAGTGATTTGGTTACGAGCGGCCCGTCCGGGGTTCGCCAGGGGAGCGTGACCTTGACGGCCGGGTGCTTCTCCGAGTGCGCCCTGAGGGCGTCCGCCATAGTCGCGGGCAACGGCACGTCACGCACCTTGCCGCCCTTGGGCAGGGGGGCGACAAGCCGGGACCCTGCGGCGGAGAACGAAGAGACCACGGTGTGACTGAACGCTTCAGCTGGCGGGCCTCGCCAGCTGAAGCGCTCAGGCACAGCAGGGTTTGGATCTACCCTGGACCTGCTCAGGCCGAGGCGTACGGCCCCTCGGTCGCCTTCAGCCGCTGCATGGCCGTCAGCCGGACGGCGAAGTGCACCGCGGCCGCCGCCGCGGCGATGTCCAGGATGTCGGCCGCCATCACCAGGAGCACGGCGTCCCGGACCTCGCTGGCGACTTCGGCGTCCAGGTAGCCCCGCCAGGCGTACCGGCTGAACAGGGTCGTGGTGACGAACAGGCCCCACCACAGGTTCACCGGCCAGAACGAGGCCTTGTACGGCTCACCGTCGGCCGGCAGCCGCGTGCTGGCCCCCCATATGTCGACGGCGATCCGATAGGGCATCCAGAAGTTCGCCAGCGGGATGAACCAGGATCCGATCGCCCAGCCGGGGCCGTTGCGGAACCGGTCCGGCCCCAGCACCCCGCCGTCCCGGCGCATCCAGTAAAACCAGACGATGAAGACGACCGCGCAGACGAGGAACGCGACGCTCTGGATGTGTCCCGCCCTCTGGTACAGCGCGTCGGCGTCGTCCAGCTCCTGCTGGGAGGCAAGAGCGAAGCCCCGGTCCTCGTCGATCAGCGTGTACGCCCGGACGCCGGCGTAGACGGCGAACAGGTCGCTGAAGGCGACGGCGGTGAGCAGCGCCGACACGCCAGCCAGGAGGGCGCGCGGCGACCGCGGCACCCGGTTGGGCAGCAAGGGACGTGGACGGAGATCGCTGGATGCGGACATGACGGTGGCCCCCCACAGGCACGGAAACGGATTCGCCCACGGAAGAGCGCGCTGAGGGAAGATACGTCAGCCGCGAGTAGCCCGTCCATGACAAATCCGCAGGACCGGGCCCGGCAGGGGGCGCGGTCCCGAGGGCGGCTCTTGCCTGTAGGCGGTCAGCGTCCGCAGCCCAACCTCTCTAAGCGTGTTCTGACCTGCGGTGACGCTCTTAGTGGGGTAGATCTAGCGGACGCTATGCATTTTGTTTAGCGTCCGCACGGAAAGTGCAGGTCAGTAGGGGTGAGGGGAGGGCGGCGGACGCTGCGGACGCTGTTTTCTCTCAACTCTCTAGTTTTTGAGCAGGTGGGGCTTTTCAGAGGGGGGCGGCCGTGGGTGCGCACCGCCGTCCCCGCCCTCCTGAAAAGCCTTCCTGAAGCGCCACGCAGTGGGGGAGGTCGTGCGTGCCTGCTCTGCAACGGCATTCCCAAGGCGATGGACCGTTGAGCGCACCCACGGCGAGCGAGAGCGACCCCGTGCCCCCTCTTGGAATGCCTCCCTGGCTCACGCTCGGATGCAGGGGCATGGGCGGTCTAGTGCCTACTGCCCAATCGACTGGTGAGAGCGCCTGTGTGGGCAGTAGGGGGCCGCTCTACTGCCCACTTGCCAGTAGGCAGTAGGCAGTAGAGCCCCGCAAGGCACCCGGCTACTGGGTAGTGGGGGCGACACCCCAGTACCAAGTAAGCCGCCGTGCCCCTGCTCTCGCTGAGGCCTTGGGCGCCCGAGGGTCGCCCGCCCGAAGGGCGGTCCTTCTTGCTCTTCGCTCTGACCCGCACCCGCCGGCGTCCGGGCCGCTCGATAGCGGCCACCGTCGGTCGTGCGACTACGGCCGTGGGGCCGGATCGGGGCTTTCCTTGGGCGGGCCACTATCCGCCAACGACCTGATCAGGGCCCGGATAGGGGCCTATCCGGGCCGTCCAGGGGCCGCCGGAGCCCACCGACAGCCCCCAACAACCACCAAGAGCGCGCAGCCATCAGCCGCGCCCTCCTGATGCTCCTGCCCTGCTAAACCCACGTGTCCAACCACATTCGATTCCGCCACTGGTCCATCGGAATCGACGTGCCCGTGTAGATGGGCCAGAAATAGATGAAATTCCAGACGATGAGGAGAACGAGAACTCCCGCCCCCACCGCCCCGAACGTCCGGCGCCTTTCCGACGAGCCCGGTGGGCCGATCATCGCGCCGATCATCATGGTCACCGCGAGACACAGGAACGGCACGAACACCACCGCGTAGAACAGGAAGATGGTGCGTTCCTGATAGAGGAACCACGGCAGCCAGCCCGCCGCGATTCCGCATGCGATCGCGCCCGCGCGCCAGTCCCGGCGGAAGGCCCAGCGCCACAGGATGTACAGGATCGCGAAGCAGGCCGCCCACCACAGCAGCGGTGTGCCGAGGGCCAGCACCTCCTGGGCGCACTTCTCCGTCGCGTTCGCGGGGCAGCCCGCCGTGCCCGGTGCCGGGGACTCGTAGAAGTACGAGACCGGGCGGCCCAGGACGATCCAGCTCCACGGGTTCGACTCGTACGTGTGAGGCGAGTTCAGGCCCACGTGGAACTTGTAGACCTCGGTCTCGTAGTGCCACAGGCTGCGCAGCCAGTCCGGCAGGAAGGCCCAGGTCCCGCCGCCGTTCAGCTTGTCCTGCTCCGCCGCCCAGTTGCGGAAGTACCCCTTGTCCGTGACGATCCAGCCCGTCCACGTGACCAGGTACGTGACGATCGCGACCGGCACCACCGAGACGAACGCCGGGACCAGGTCGCGCCGCAGCACCGCGGCGTACGGCCGGACCGCGCCCGCCGTGCGCCGGCCGCCCACGTCCCACAGAACCGCCATCAGGCCGAACGCGGCCATGACGTACAGGCCGTTCCACTTCGTCGCCGCCGCGAGCCCCAGCATCACGCCCGCCGCGAGCCGCCACGGCCGCCAGCCGAGCCGCAGGGTCTCCGCGATGTCCACGTCCGGCCGCAGGACCCCCTCCTCGTCCACGGGCAGCGCCCCCGCCAGCCTCCGCCGCGCCCGGTCGCGGTCGACGACCAGACAGCCGAAGGCGGCGAGCACGAAGAACATCAGCACCTGGTCGAGCAGCGCCGTACGGCTCATCACGAAGTGCAGACCGTCCACCGTCAGCAGCAGACCGGCCAGACACCCCAGGAACGTGGAGCGGAACAGCCGCCGCCCGATCCGGCACAGCAGCAGCACCGAGAGGGTGCCGAGCAGCGCCACCATGAACCGCCAGCCGAACGGAGTGAAGTCGAAGATCTTCTCGCCCAGACCGATGACCCATTTGCCCATCGGCGGATGGACCACATAGCCCGGCTCGGTGGGGATCACGACCGAGCCGGGGTCGGCGAGGATCGACTTGTCGATGTCCTTCGGCCACGCCCCCTCGTACCCCTGGTTGATCAGCGCCCAGGAGTCTTTGGCGTAGTACGTCTCGTCGAATATCACCGCGTTCGGCTTGCCCAGGTTCCAGAACCGCAGCAGCCCCGCCAGCAGCGCCACCAGCAGCGGACCGCCCCAGGCGGCGAGCCGCCAGATCACGTCCGCGGCGCCGGGAGTGACCCCGAGCAGCGACCACAGTCGCTTCGACGGCCGTGTGTACGACGGCACGAGACGCTCCCGCAGCCCCGGCCCGGCGGCCTTCGATGCGGGTGGTGCGTAGCCGAAGCGCCGCAGACGCTGCTGCCACGACGGGGGCTCTTCCACGGCGTGCTGACCCTGGAGGGCCTCGGGTGCGGTACTGGTCACCGCGCCATCGTAGGGAACGCGCCTGTGCGAGTCGCCTGTCCGGGCTGGGAGGATGACCCATGTGACAGGAACGCTGGTACTTGCAGGGACGCCCATCGGGGACATCGGGGACGCGCCGCCGCGGCTCGCGGCCGAGCTGGAGACTGCCGACATTGTCGCGGCGGAGGACACCCGGCGGCTGCGCGGCCTGACCCGGGCCCTCGGGGTGCACACCACGGGCCGGGTCGTCTCCTACTTCGAGGGCAACGAGTCCGCTCGTACGCCCGAACTGGTCGAGGCGCTCGTCGGCGGCGCGCGGGTGCTGCTCGTCACCGACGCGGGGATGCCGTCCGTCTCCGACCCCGGCTACCGGCTCGTCGCCGCCGCCGTCGAGCAGGACATCAAGGTCACCGCCGTCCCCGGCCCCTCCGCCGTGCTGACCGCGCTCGCCCTGTCCGGGCTGCCCGTGGACCGCTTCTGCTTCGAGGGCTTCCTGCCCAGGAAGGCCGGCGAGCGGCTCGGGCGGCTGCGGGAGGTCGAGAAGGAGCGCAGGACCCTCGTCTACTTCGAGGCTCCGCACCGGCTCGACGACACCCTCGCCGCGATGGCCGAGGTCTTCGGCGCCGAGCGGCGCGCCGCCGTCTGCCGCGAGCTGACCAAGACGTACGAGGAGGTCAAGCGCGGCGGCCTCGCCGACCTCGCGGAGTGGGCGAAGGACGGCGTACGGGGCGAGATCACCGTCGTCGTCGAGGGCGCCCCGGAGGCCGCGCCCGCCGAACTGGACGCCGAGGAGCTGGTGCGCAGGGTGCGGGTGCGCGAGGAGGCGGGGGAGCGTCGCAAGGAGGCGATCGCTGCGGTCGCGGCCGAGGCGGGGCTGCCCAAGCGCGAGGTGTTCGATGCCGTCGTCGCGGCAAAGAACGCGGCTGCGACGGGCCCCGGAAAAGGTAAAGGGCTATCGTGAAAAGCAAAGCGAAACCCGCGCGGCGGGCCTCCTGAGGGCCTGAGAGCAAGGGAACGCCAAAGAGCGTTCCATTGTTCGTCCGGCGCTGATGCGCTCCGGCCCGAAAAGGCGTCCACTGGATCGGTGGAGAGGAGCTGGCATGAGTGAGATCACCGGCACCGGCATACCCGTCGCCCACGAGGCGTACGCCTTCGCATGCATGAGGTGCGGGTACGGCTGGGAGCAGGCGTACGACATCGAGCACCACGTCGACGCGGCCGGCCAGGAATTCATCGTCTACAAGGCCGGCGGCGAACGGGTCCCCTCGCCGCTGTCCAGCCCGACCTGCATGAACTGCGGCGGCCATGTCGTCCGCATCATGCGCGCGGGCCAGGTTTCATCGGTCCTCGACTCTTGGGAACAGGCCTACCATCCGCGCGCGGCCGGAGCCGCCGAAACAACCGGGGCGAAGCGGCCGGTCACGCCCGCCGGCCCGATCGGCCTGGCGGGGCCGATCGGCCAGGACCTCGAACGGGGCGAGGCGCCGGAAGGTGACGCTCCCGGCCCGGTGTACGTGAAGGAATCCCGCAGGCGCCATCTGTCGGACCTCTTCCACCGCAAGCCCCCGGCGTCGTAGCCGCGGCACCGGAACGACCGACGACGACCGGCCCGTGGGCCACCGGCTCCACGGCCGGCCGCCCCACAGGCCACCGCGAGTGAACCCATGGCCCCTCGTACGATCGGGGTCATGAGTTCCAAGGACGCCCCGCCGCCGCTGCCCGAGCCCCTGCTGGTGCCGGTGGCCGACTCGCACACACACCTGGACATGCAGTCCGGCACCGTCGAGGAGGCCCTCACCAAGGCCGCCGCCGTCGGTGTCACCACCGTCGTCCAGGTGGGCTGCGACCTCAAGGGCTCCCAGTGGGCCGCCGAGACCGCCGCGGCCCACGACAACGTGCACGCCGCCGTCGCCCTCCACCCCAACGAGGCCCCCCGGATCGTGCTCGGGGACCCTGACGGCTGGTCGCGTCAGGGCGCCCGCCAGGCGGGCGGGGATGCGGCCCTCGACGAGGCCCTCGCCGAGATCGACCGGCTGGCCGCCCTGCCGTACGTACGGGCCGTCGGCGAGACCGGCCTCGACTACTTCCGCACCGGCCCCGAGGGCATGGCAGCCCAGGAGCGCTCCTTCCGCGCCCACATCGAGATCGCCAAGCGGCACGGCAAGGCGCTCGTGATCCACGACCGCGAAGCCCACGCCGACGTCCTTCGGGTCCTGGACGAGGAGGGCGCGCCGGATCGGACCGTCTTCCACTGCTACTCGGGCGACGCCGAGATGGCCGAGATCTGTGCCGCGAAGGGCTACTACATGTCCTTCGCCGGCAACATGACCTTCAAGAACGCGCAGCCGCTGCGCGACGCCCTCGCCGTCGCCCCGCTGGAGCTCGTCCTCGTCGAGACGGACGCCCCCTTCCTCACCCCGGCGCCCTACCGCGGACGGCCGAACGCGCCGTACCTGATCCCGGTCACCGTCCGGGCGATGGCGGCCGTGCGCGGGATCGCGGAGGAGGAGCTCTGCGAGGCGATCGCCGTGAACACGGCCACCGCCTTCGATTACTGATGCATAACGGTTACGTGTTGTAGTCGGGTCGTTTTGGAGAGTGATCGCCGCCGGGGCTAGGGTCCCGGCCTCGTGAGCACTTCCCAGGGCAGTCACCGAGCCGGACGGCGGGCAGCGGACCTGTCCGTCCACGAGCAGCCCACCCAGGCCGCCCCGCTCGTCCTCCCGGGCCAGACCCCCGGCCGGCCCGTCGGCCAGCCTTCCGGTCAGGCCCCCGGCCAGGCCGCGGGCCGCGCCGAGGCCCGGCGCGCCGCCCGCCGCCGCAAGGCGAGGCCCCGCCCCGGCGAGGGGCTGCGGCGCATCGTCCCGCAGGCCCTGGTCGTCGCCTTCCTCGCCGGCGGCACCAGCGCCTTCGTCGCCAACGACAAGGCCATCCGGCTCTCGGTCGACGGCGTACCGCGCACCCTGCACACCTTCGCCGACGGCGTCGACGAGCTCCTCGCCGACGAGGGCCTGGCCGTCGGCTCCCACGACATCGTCGCCCCGGCGCCCGGCGAGGACCTGGCCAGCGGCGACGAGGTCGTGGTGCGCTACGGCCGGCCCGTCGCCCTCACCCTCGACGGGCAGCGCCGCCAGGTGTGGACCACGGCCAGGACCGTCGACGGCGCCCTGCGTCAGCTCGGCGTCCGGGCCGAGGGCGCGTACCTCTCGGTCTCCCGCTCCGCCCCCATCTCCCGCCAGGGCCTCGCCCTCGACGTCCGTACCGAACGGACCGTCACCCTCCTCGCCGACGGCCGCGCACGGACCCTGCGCACCAACGCCGCCACCGTCCTCGAGGCCGTCGAGGAGGCCGGGATCACCCTCTCCGGTCAGGACACCACCTCCGTACCGCCCAGTTCCTTCCCGCGCGACGGGCAGACGATCACCGTCATGCGGGTCACCGGCGCCAAGGAGGTCCGCGAGGAGCCGATCCCGTACGCCGTCGAGAGGATCCGTGACCCCGAGCTCTTCGCGGGCACGGAGGTCGTCGAACGGCAGGGGGTGCGGGGGGTGCGACGGGTCACGTACGCCCTGCGGACCGTCAACGGCGTCCGGCAGAAGCCGAAGAAGATCGGCGAGGAGATCGTGCGGGAGCCCGTCACCCGCAAGGTGAAGGTCGGCATCCGGCCGCTGCCCTCCTCGGTGGCCGGCGCGGACGGTCTGGACTGGGGCGCGCTCGCGTCCTGCGAGTCCGGCGGCCGGCCGAACGCGGTCGACCCCTCGGGGACCTACGGCGGGCTCTACCAGTTCGACCCCGGCACCTGGCGCTCCCTCGGCGGCAGCGGGACCGCCCAGAACGCGCCCGCCTCGGAACAGACGTACCGGGCGAAGAAGCTCTACGTGCAGCGCGGCGCGAGTCCCTGGCCGCACTGCGGCCGAAGGCTCTACCGGTGAGCCTTCACGACCTCGCCCGCGACAGGGACCGGGCTCCCTGCCGCGGGCGAGGTCGTTAGGCTGTACCGGTGAGCACCACCACCGGCCCCGAAGGCCCCGACGCCCTCCTCGGCCCCGCCGACATCCGTGAACTGGCCGCCGCCCTCGGCGTGCGCCCCACGAAGCAGAAGGGCCAGAACTTCGTCATCGACGCCAACACGGTCCGGCGGATCGTCCGCACCGCCGACGTGCGCCCCGACGACGTGGTCGTGGAGGTGGGCCCCGGGCTCGGCTCGCTGACCCTGGCGCTCCTGGAGGCCGCGGACCGGGTGACGGCCGTCGAGATCGACGACGTCCTGGCGGCCGCGCTGCCGTCGACGATCGCCGCGCGTCTGCCGGGGAAGAAGGACCACTTCGCGCTGGTCCACTCGGACGCGATGCACGTCGAGGAGCTGCCGGGCCCGCCGCCCACGGCGCTCGTCGCGAACCTCCCGTACAACGTGGCCGTGCCGGTCCTGCTGCACATGCTGGACCGCTTCCCGACCATCGACCGGACCCTGGTCATGGTCCAGGCGGAGGTCGCCGACCGGCTCGCGGCGAAGCCCGGGAACAAGGTGTACGGCGTGCCGTCGGTGAAGGCGAACTGGTACGCCGAGGTGAAGCGGGCCGGCGCGATCGGCCGCAACGTCTTCTGGCCCGCGCCGAACGTCGACTCGGGTCTCGTCTCGCTCGTCCGCCGTACGGAGCCGGTGGCGACCACCGCGTCCAAGGCAGAGGTCTTCGCGGTCGTCGACGCGGCCTTCGCGCAGCGCCGCAAGACCCTGCGGGCCGCGCTCGCCGGCTGGGCGGGCTCGCCCGCGGCGGCGGAGGAGGCGCTGGTGAAGGCCGGGATCTCGCCGCAGGCGCGGGGCGAGGCGCTGACGGTGGAGGAGTTCGCGCGGATCGCGGAGGCGAAGGCGTGAGCGGTACGGGTACGGGACAGGGGTTCCGGGGCGGCCCCGGTGGCGCGGCCGTGACCGGTACCGGCTCGGGCGTCGGACCTCAGGGCGGCGGTTTCACGGACGGTGCGGCCCCGGACGTCGCCCGGCGTGTCACCGTGCGGGTGCCCGCGAAGGTCAACGTACAGCTGGCGGTCGGCGCGGCGCGCCCCGACGGCTTCCACGACCTGGCGAACGTCTTCCTCGCCGTCTCCCTCCACGACGAGGTCACGGCGGTGCCCGCCGACGAGCTGACGATCACCTGCGCGGGTCCGGACGCGGACAAGGTACCGCTGGACCGGACGAACCTCGCCGCGCGCGCGGCGGAACTCCTCGCCGCCCGGCACGGAATCTCCCCGGACGTGCACCTGCACATCGACAAGGACATCCCGGTCGCCGGCGGCATGGCGGGCGGCAGCGCGGACGGCGCGGGCGCGCTGCTCGCATGCGACGCGCTGTGGGGCCTGAACTCCTCGCGCGCCGAGCTTCTGGAGATCTGCGCCGAGCTCGGCAGCGACGTTCCGTTCAGCCTCGTCGGCGGGGCGGCGCTCGGTGTCGGACGCGGGGAGCAGCTGACGGAGCTTCCCGTGGGCGGCACGTTCCACTGGGTGTTCGCCGTCGCGGACGGCGGGCTCTCGACCCCGGTGGTGTTCGGCGAGTTCGACCGGCTCACCGAGGGCGTGGACGTTCCCGAGCCCGCCGCCTCCCCGGCGCTCCTGGAGGCCCTGCGCGCCGGCGACGTGACCGCCCTGGCCGGTGCTCTGGCCAACGATCTCCAGCCGGCCGCCGTCTCCCTGCGGCCCGCGCTGAACGCCACCCTGGAGGCAGGCTCGGCCGCGGGCGCCCTGGCGTCCCTCGTCTCGGGCTCGGGCCCGACGACGGCGTTCCTGGTGAAGGACGCGGAGGCCGCGGACGCCGTGGCGGCCGCCCTCATCGCCTCCGGCACCTGCCGCACGGCCCGCGTGGCCACGTCGGCGGCGCCGGGCGCGACGGTCCTGCCCCGGTCCTAGGTCCCGGGCCTCGCCCTAGCCCTGGGCCCCGCCCTTGCCCTTGTCGAGCGTGGCCAGGAGCAGGTTCGGGTCCTTCACCGGCTCGAAGAAGGACGCGCTGGTGACGTAGACGGTCTTGTCGCGCACCGCCACGGAGGTCGGGTTGGAGAGCCCGGCCTGCTCCGTGAGCACGATCTCGTGCGTGCCGTCGGGACGCACGAGAGCGATGTCGTTGTCCAGGAACAGGGCGGCGAGGACCGTGTCCCCCTTCCCGGTGAAGCCGAAGTCGTCGATCCACATGAGCCCGGTCGCCCGGGTCTCGATCGGGCCGGCGCTCTTGTCGGCGCGTACGGGGATGCGCAGCAGGGTCTGGCGGTCGGTGTTGGACACCCACACGGCGCCGTTGTGGAACTTGAGGCCGTTGGCGCCGACGCCGAAGCCGGCGGGCGGGGCGACGGGCTGGAGCGCGGTCCCGGTGGCCCAGGCCGTGGGCGTACCGCCGTCCTGCGGGACGCTCCACACGGTGCCGCGGACCGAGTCGGCGACGTAGAGGGTGCCGCACTCCTCGTCGAGCGCGAGGGCGTTGGGGAACCCGTCGGCCGGCAGCTCGGCGATCTGCACGGGCGGGGCGCCGTCGGGGCCGATGCGCCAGACGCCGTTCTCGCTCGTCCCGGTCGCGTACGCGACGTAGAGGGTGCCGTCGTGGGCGCGGGTGATGCCCATGGCCGCGGCCACTCCGATGACGGGGGTGTTCGGGTTGGTGACGGCGGGCAGGGTCGCGAGGATCCGGGTGCCGCCCTTCTTGTCGATGCGGGCCACCTGCCGGGCGAAGGCGAACGTCACGTTGGCGGAGCCGTCGGGTGAGAGGGCGATGTTCTCCGGGGTCTGCCCCGCGGCGAAGTCGAAGTGGGCGACGATGCGCGGATCGGTGACGGTCGGCTCTCCGGCGGAGGTGGGCGCGGAGGCGAGCAGGGCGAGGGCGAGGGCGGCCGTGGCGGTGACCGCCAGGCGTGGGAGTCGGTACATGGGCCTCTCCTTGGGGGACGGGAGGTGTCGGGGGTGCGCGGCACCAGAAGAACTTGACGATGCGTCAGCCCGGCGGGACGGCAGCCACGGCCGGGGGTTCGCCCGCGCGGCCGACGACTTGGGGCCGGTTGGCAGGCGCGCGGGCGCTGCCTGCGCAGCGGCCGGTACGGCCCGGGGCCGGGAGGGGGCCGGCGGCGCGGCGGGAGCGGCGGCCCCGGGGTACTCAGAGGGCGGTTGAGTATCCGCGCCCTGACGGTCCTGGAGGTGGCCGCGGGACCGTGCCCGTATGGGAAAAAGCGCAGTCAGCGGATTCGGTGCCCGGGAGCTCGCCGCCGCCACGCCCGCGACACGGGACCGGTACGTCGACCTGTTGCGGGTCGCCTCGCTCGCGGTCGTCGTCCTCGGTCACTGGCTGATGGCGGCGGTGACCGCCGACGGATCGGTGGGCAATCTGCTGGCCGTCGTGCCGGAGCTTCAGGTGGTCACCTGGGCCCTTCAGGTCATGCCGGTGTTCTTCTTCGTCGGCGGGTTCTCGCACGCCCTCGCCCACCGCTCCCGCCCCGGCTATGCACTGTTCCTGCGCGCCCGGCTCCAGCGGCTGCTGCGGCCGACGATGGTGTTCGTCGGCGTGTGGGGCGCCTTCGCCCTGGTGGTCCAGCTCTTCGGGGCCTCCCGGCCGGAGGCCGGCGGAGGTCTGACCGGGGTCGCGCTGCGGCTCGTCACCCAGCCGCTGTGGTTCATCGGCATCTACCTCGCCATGGTGGCCTTCACCCCGCCGCTCCTGAAGCTCCATGAGCGCTGGGGGTGGGGCGCGTTCGCCGCGCTCGCGGGTGGGGCGGTCGCCGTCGACGTCCTGCGGTTCGCGCTCGACGTGCCCTTCGTCGAGTTCCTGAACTTCGCCTTCGTCTGGCTGGCGATCCACCAGCTCGGCTTCCTCAGGGCCGACGGCATGATCCGGCTCCCCGGCGTCCTCGCCGCGGGCGGCCTGCTCGGCGCGGGCCTCCTCGTCGCCCTCGGGCCGTACCCGCTCTCCATGGTGGGGATGCCCGGCGAGAAGGTCTCCAACATGGCCCCGCCGACCCTGGCCCTGCTGGCCCACGGTCTCTGGCTGGTCGGCGCGGTGGAGCTGCTGCGGGGTCCGGGCGCCCGGTTCGCGGCCCGCGCGGGCGTCTGGCACAAGGTCGTCGCCGCCAACGGGATCGCCATGACCGCGTTCCTGTGGCACCTGACCGCGATGCTCGGCGTGTACGGCGCGCTCCTGGCGTTCGACGTGACGCTGCCCGCGCCCGCGACGGGCGCCTGGTGGGCCCAGCTGCCGCTCCGTATCGCCGCCGCGGCGGTGCTGACCGGCGTGCTCGTCGCCGCCTTCCGTCGCTTCGAGCGCCCGGCACCCGCGGCCCCCGCGACGGGCGACGGCGGCCCACTCGCCGCCGTCGGCATCACCCTGGCGCTCTTCGGCGTCCTGGGCCTGTCCATGGTCGGCTTCGGGGGCCTCCTGGAGGGCCACTCGGCGACGCTGATCGCGGTCGACGTCACCGCCCCGGTGGCGGTGGCGATGGCCCTCGCGGGCTGGCTCCTGGTCGAACGGGCTGGCCGTGGGCGGACCGTACGCACCTCCTGACCTAGCGTCAGATGCGGAGCCGGAACACGGTCGTTGAAGGGTGCCGTCGGCAGCCGGGTTCCGGTCCGCGCCGAGGCTCACCCGAGCGTCGCGGATCCGAACCGTGCGCAGTCGCACGTAGGCGTACCCCTACGCTGGATTCCTTCCGGTGGTGGATCCATGCAGTGCGACGGACGGGGTGTGAGGTGACGGGGGCGAACGGCGGAGACCTGGTCGGCGAGGTTCTGGGCGGGCGATACCGCGTGACCGCGACGATCGGACGCGGTGGCATGGGTGTGGTCGCCCGGGCCGTGGACCAGTTGCTGAACCGTGAGGTCGCCGTGAAGGTCCTGCGGGCCTACACCGACGCCTCCGCGGCCGAACTGGCCGATCTGCGGACCCGGATGCAGCGGGAGGCGCAGGCCGCCGCCCGGATCCGGCACAGCGGCGTGGTCACCGTGCACGACGTGGTCGAGGAGCGGGGGCTGCCGGTCATCGTCATGGAACTCGTCGACGGGCCCTCCCTCGACTCCGTGCTGACGGAGCGCGGCCCGCTGGACCCGCGCGAGGCGGCGGCCATCGGCGCCAGGCTGATGGACGCGCTCGACGCGGCCCACCGGGCCGGGGTCCTGCACAGGGACGTCAAGCCCGGCAACGTACTGCTCGAACGGACAGGGGCCCCCACGGCCGGAGGCTGGGGAAGGGTCGTGCTCACCGACTTCGGCATCGCCACCATGGAGACCCCCGGCGACGACGCCATGGCCAAGCTGACCCAGAGCGGTCAACTCGTCGGGTCGCTCGACTATCTGCCGCCGGAGCGCGCACAGGGACAGGACCCCGGCCCCGCATCGGACATCTGGTCGCTCGGCATGACGCTGTACGCGGCGGTGGAAGGCACGGCGCCCTTCCGCCGCACCTCGGCCTGGTCCACGCTGTCGGCGATCGTCACCGAGCCGCTGCCGGCGCCGCGGCGAGGGGGACCGCTCACGCCGGTGCTCCAGGCGCTGATGGCCAAGGATCCGCACCAGCGGCCCGACGCCGGGCAGGCGCGCGAGATGCTGGAGGCGGTCGCCGCGGGCCGGGGCGTGGACCCCGCGACGGGGTACGCACAGGCTCCACCCGCCCCCGGCCAGGTGCCCGCGGCTCCCGGTCCCGTGCCGACGCCCGCTCCCGTAACCCCGAACCCCGGTCCCGTACCGGCTCCGGCGGCCGGTTTCGTACCCGCTCCGGCCCCTGGTCCCGCCGCCCCGCCCGGCGCCTTCGGTTCCGCTGCCGCGCCGTTCCAGCAGCCCGGCGTGCCCGGCGCCGCGCAGCCGGGCTTCCCGCCCGGCCCGCCCGCCGGGGGCGCGGCGTCCGAGACCCGTACCGCGACCGTCCGTGCGCGCCGCCGTCGCACCCGTACCGTCGTGGCGGCCGCGGTCGCCACCGTCGTCGTCGGTGGGGGCGTCGCCTACGGGCTGATGAACACGGAGAGCGAGCCGGCCGGCGGCTCTCAGGCGGCGCGTCCCACGGCGAGCGCCCCGGCCGACGGCGACATGTCCGGGAGCGGTGGCTCGGTCGACGGCTCGACCTCCCCCGGGGACCTGACGTCCATGAGCCCCGGCGAGACGCCTGCCGGCACCCCCTCGAACGGCGGCGGTGAATCGGCTCCCACCCCGACGGCGTCCGGCGACGGCGACAAGCCGACCGCGAACCCGACCGTCTCGGCGAAGCCGACGCCCACGCCCGGTGCCACGTCGAAGCAGCCCACCCCGGTCACGACGGCATGCACCGGCTGGACCCACGCGAACCGCAGTGACGGATACGGGTACCTGTCCCAGAACTCCCACCTCTACACCGGGCCGTACTCGGAGTGCGGCTGGGTGACGGCGGTCAAGGACGGGGCCAAGATCTACTACCACTGCTACGTCACCAACGCCCATGGCAACAAGTGGATCTACGCCCGTATCCAGGGCACGGAGTCCGAGGGCTGGGTGTTCGCCGACAAGACCACCGGAGGGAGCGGCGCCCTCGCCCGCTGCTAGCCCGCGGGGCCGGGCCTCCGGGGAACGCCGCACGCCGTCCCACCGGCCCGGCGTCTACCCTTGGACGTCGATCCATCCCCCCGTACAGGAGTCAAAGTGGCCGTCAATCTGGTCAATGTCGAGGCTGTCAGCAAGGTGTACGGCACACGTGCCCTGCTCGACGGTGTCTCGCTCGGCGTCTCCGAGGGTGATCGGATCGGCGTCGTGGGCCGCAACGGTGACGGCAAGACCACCCTCATCCGGATGCTCGCCAAGCTGGAGGAGGCCGA
This sequence comes from Streptomyces sp. NPDC056527, assembly GCF_042794475.1. NCBI lineage: Bacteria > Bacillati > Actinomycetota > Actinomycetes > Kitasatosporales > Streptomycetaceae > Streptomyces > Streptomyces sp. NPDC056527. The sequence goes on along the minus strand of NZ_JBHTTQ010000085.1, from coordinate 7,052 downwards.
CACCGGGCGTGTCACGCACAGTGGCGGGCTGCGACTCGGGGTGCTCACCCAGCACGACTCGCTCGACCCGAAGGCCACCGTCCGGCACGAGGTCATCGGCGTCATGGCCGACCACGAGTGGGCCGGCAGCGCCAAGATCCGTGACGTGCTCACCGGGCTCTTCGGCGGGCTCGACCTGCCCGGGTTCGAGCAGGGCCTCGACACCGTCATCGGGCCGCTCTCCGGTGGCGAGCGCCGCCGGATCGCGCTCGCCAAGCTCCTCATCGACGACCAGGACCTGATCGTCCTCGACGAGCCCACCAACCACCTCGACGTCGAGGGCATCGCCTGGCTCGCCAAGCACCTCCAGGAGCGCCGCTCCGCGCTCGTCTGCGTCACCCACGACCGGTGGTTCCTCGACCAGGTCTGCACCCGCATGTGGGACGTCCAGCGCGGTGACGTGCACGAGTACGAGGGCGGCTACTCCGACTACGTCTTCGCCCGCGCCGAGCGCGAGCGGATCGCCGCGACGGAGGAGGTCAAGCGGCAGAACCTGATGCGCAAGGAGCTCGCCTGGCTGCGGCGCGGCGCCCCCGCCCGTACCTCCAAGCCCCGCTACCGCATCGAGGCCGCCAACGAGCTGATCGCCGACGTGCCGCCGCCGCGCGACACCTCCGAGCTGATGAAGTTCGCCAACGCCCGGCTCGGCAAGACGGTCTTCGACCTGGAGAACGTCACCGTCACCGCCGGCCCCAAGACGCTGCTCAAGCACCTCACCTGGCAGCTCGGCCCCGGCGACCGCATCGGCCTGGTCGGCGTCAACGGCGCCGGCAAGACCTCCCTGCTGCGGGCGCTCGCCGACGCGGCCGTGACCCACGGCGACATCCAGCCCGCCGACGGAAAGATCGTCGTCGGCAAGACCGTGCGGCTCGCCTACCTCTCCCAGGACGTCACCGAACTGCCCGCGACGCTGCGCGTCCTGGAAGCCGTCCAGCAGATCCGCGACCGGGTCGACCTCGGCAAGGGGCGGGAGATGACCGCCGGTCAGCTGTGCGAGCAGTTCGGCTTCTCCAAGGAGAAGCAGTGGACCCCGGTCGGCGACCTCTCCGGTGGCGAGCGGCGCCGGCTCCAGCTGCTGCGCCTGCTGATGGACGAGCCGAACGTCCTCTTCCTCGACGAGCCCACCAACGACCTGGACATCGAGACCCTGACCCAGCTGGAGGACCTCCTCGACGGCTGGCCCGGCTCGATGGTCGTCATCTCCCACGACCGGTTCTTCATCGAGCGCACCACCGACCGCACCTTCGCGCTGCTCGGCGACGCGACGCTGCGGATGCTGCCCCGCGGTATCGACGAGTACCTGGAGCGGCGCCGGAAGATGATCGAGGCGTCGGTGCCGACCCCGGCCGCCGCGCAGACCGCCCAGCAGAAGCCCGGCGTCTCCGCCGCGGACGCCCGCGCCGCGAAGAAGGAGTTGCAGAAGGTCGAGCGCCAGCTCGACAAGGTCTCCGAGAAGGAGGCCAAGCTGCACGCCCAAATCGCCGAAAACGCCACAGACTTCGAGAAGGTCGCAAAGCTGGACGCGGAGCTGCGGGAACTGGCCGGGGAGCGCGAGGAGTTGGAGATGCGCTGGCTGGAACTGGCAGAGGACGCGTAGAGAAGCCGTGCAGGACGAGTAACGAGGGCATCACGGGCCGGTCCTCCCTTGGGAACAAGGGACGGACCGGTCACTTTTGCGCCATCCCGGGAGTGGTAGAAAGAAAACCCGCTCACATCAAGGGGGAACGCTGATGACCCAGCCGCCCAGCAACCAGCCGCCGGGCTTCGGCGCACCGAAGGATCCGCAGGACCACGGCACGGGGCAGGGCGTCCCGCCGATGCCCCCGGCTCCGCCGCAGGCACCACCGACCCCGCAGACGCCGCCGCCCGCCGCGCCCGGCCCGTACGACACCGCGCCCCAGCCCGGTTACGGCTACCCGCAGCAGGCGCCCCAGCCCGGCTACGGCTATCCGCAGCAGCAGCCTCAGCCCGGCCCGTACAACCAGCAGCCGGGTCCGTACAACCAGCAGCCCGGTCCCTACGGTCAGCAGCCCGGTCCCTACGGCGGCTACCCCGGCCAGCCCCAGTACCCCGCCGCTCCCACCCCCTCCGGTGGCGGCAACCCGTTCAAGGGCAAGCCGGGGATCATCGTCGCCGCGGCCGTGGCCGGACTCCTCGTCATCGGAGGCGGCACCTGGTTCGCCCTCAGCGGTGACGAGGCGAAGGAGCCGGTCGCCAAGCCGACCGCGACCAGCGGCGCCCCGAAGCCGAGCGAGTCCGTCGACCAGGGCGACGGCAGCGGCGACGGACGCAATGCCGAGGACGACCTCAACGCCGGTCGCAAGCCCGGCGAAGCGAAGATCAACTGGCTGCTGAAGAACAACGTCGACCTGCCCCGCAACGGCGCCGACGTCTTCGGTCCGTGGATCGTCGGCGACGTCGTCGTCAAGGGCATGTACAAGAGCCTCGACGGCTACAGCCTCAGCGACGGCTCCGCCAAGTGGCACCTGGACCTGCCCTTCGAGCTGTGCACGACCGCCCCCGAGCCCGCCGCCGACGGAAGCCTCGTCATCGGCGTCAACGACAGCGCCGGCGACCGCGCCAAGTGCACCGAGCTGCAGAAGGTCGACCTCAAGACCGGCACGGTCGGCTGGAAGAAGTCCGTCCCCAAGGGCACCGGCTTCAGCTCGCTGTCCGACACCACCCTCGCCATCAGCGGCAACACGGTCACCGCGGCCGGCACCGGCAACTCGCACGGCTACTCCCTCGCCGACGGCCGCGACCTCTTCACCGGCCCGACCAGCGGCTGCAAGCCCTACGCGTTCGCGGGCGGCCCGAAGCTCATCGCCGCCGCCAGTTGCCCCACCAGCGACTACAAGAACAAGCAGGAGCAGATCAGCGAGGTCGACCCGAACACCGGAAAGCCCCGGTGGACCTTCAAGCTCCAGCCCAACTGGGAAGTCGACAAGATCTACTCGGTGAACCCGCTGGTCGTCTCCGCCCAGCAGCGTGACGAGAAGAAGTGGACCGTCTTCGCGGTCACCGCGGACGGCAAGCTCCGCTCGCAGATCGAGGGCGGCAAGGACAAGTACGCGCCCAAGTGCGGTGGCGGGTTCGTCGTCTTCGGCCGCAACCTCCAGGGCTGCATGGGCGTGGCCGCCGACGCCGACACCTTCTACATGGCCACCGAGGCCGCCTACGGCACGGCCAACGCGGTCGTCGCCTTCGACCTCAACACCGGCAAGTCCAAGTGGCGCGCCTCGGCCCCGGCCGAGCGGACCATGACCCCGCTGCGCATGGAGGGTGCGGACGTCCTGCTCTACGTGGACGCCTCGTACGACACCGGCGGCGGTGTCGCCACCCTCGCCCCGACCGGCGGCGCCCCGAAGATGCTGCTCCAGCACCCGGCGTCGACGGCCCAGATCGAGAACACCTTCTACGACGCGGGCTACGCCTACGGCAACGGCACGTTCGTGGTGGCCAGCGGCCGGGTGAGCGCGTCGAGCGACAAGCAGGAGAAGGACGTCAAGACGATGATGGCCTTCAGCAAGTGACGGCCCGACACCGATGACCACTCCGCAGCAACCGGGCCCGCCCACTCCGACGCACGGACCGTACGGGCGGCTCAACCCGTACGGGGGCGGGCAGCCCGGTCCGCCCCCGTCGGCCCCGCCGCCGACACCGGAGCAACCGCCGACGCAGGAGCAGCCGCAGTCGCAGCCGCCCGGTGGCCGGAAGCGCCGCACGACCGCCGTGATCGCGGCGGTCGTGGCGGCGCTGCTCGCCGTCGGCGGCGTGACCTGGTACACCCTCGCCGGCACCGGGGAGCACAAGGACGACAAGGCGTCCCCGAGCGCGAGTCCCACCGTGGGGATGCCTTCCCCGAAGCCCTCGGGTCCCCCCGGGCCGGACGCCGCGGCAGCGGCCGGCTACAACAAGGACCGCGGCCCCGGCGACGCCTCCGTCCTCTGGGTCCGCAAGAACGACATCGACGTGCCCCAGCTCGGCGGCTTCGTCTTCGGCCCCTGGGTCGACGGCGACATCGTCGTCACCGCCATGTACCGCACCGTCACCGCCCATTCGGTGAAGGACGGCACGGTGAAGTGGCGGCTGACCCTGGACACCGAGATCTGCAAGGCGCCGCATCTGCCCTCCGAGGACGGGAAGATCGCCCTCGCCCTCAAGGACAAGCTCCACGCGGAGTCGGACGACTGCCGTCGGCTGCAGATGGTCGACCTGCGCGCCGGCAAGGTCGGCTGGCAGCAGAAGGTCGCGCAGGAGGACACCTTCGACTTCATGACCAACTACTCCATCGCGATGAGCGGTGGAACGGTCACCTTCGGCAGGCACGGGTACTCGACCGGCTACCGCCTCAGCGACGGCAGGAAACTGTTCGGCCGGTGGGACAAGAGCGAGTGCCAGCCCTACGCGTACGCCGGCGGCCCCAAGCTGGTCGCCGCGGTCTCCTGCCCGACCTCCGACGCGGAGAAACCGCAGGAGGAGATCCACGAGGTGGATCCGGCGACGGGCAAGTCCCGCTGGAAGTACCGGCTCCCCGTCGGCTACCGCGTGGATCACGTCCTCTCGGTGCGGCCGCTCATCGTCTCGGCCACCTACCGCGCCCAGGGCGGCCACGGCATCGTCGTCCTCAACGAGGACGGAACGAAGCGCACCTCGCTCCAGGGCGACGGCCAGTACGCCGAAGGGTGCGCGGACGAGTCCACCCACGACGGCAACCTGCAGCGCTGTCAGGTCGTCGCGGACGAGTCCACCGCCTACATCGCCACCATCGCGCAGAACAAGGACACGGCCAACGAGATCGTCGCCTTCGACCTCGGCAGCGGCAAGGTGGTCCGGCACATTCCCGGGATCCCGGGACGCACGGCGTGGCCGCTGCGGATGGAGGGCGGTTCCCTGGTCGTCCGGATGGCGGCGGTGCTCGACGAGCCCGGCTCGCTGGCCACCGTCGCGCCGGGCGCGACCAAGGCCGTCGAGCTGCTCCGGATTCCGCGCGCCGCGGGGCGCGCCGCGTCGCGCTACTACGCCTCCCCGGCGCTGTACGTCGACGGCCGGTACATCCTTGTGCAGAGTCTCATCGTGGGCACGACCGACGACGAGGAGCGGGAGAAGGAGACGCTGATGGCCTTCGGCAAGTGACACCGATTCCCCACCTTCTTCCGACACTTCAGAGGTACTCACGCCATGACCCAGCCACCGCCCCCGCCGAACCAGCCGCCCGGCCCGCCCCAGGGGGGCTTCGGCGCGCCCCAGGACCCCCCGCCGGGCGGGTTCGGCGCGCCCACGCCGCCGCCGGAGCAGCCCGGGTACGGATACCCCCAGCAGCCGCCGACGCAGCCGCAGCCGCAGGAGCAGTACGGATACCCGCAGCAGCCGCCCACGCAGCCGCAGCAGTACGGGTACCCGCAGCAGCCGCCGACGCAGCCGCAGCAGCAGTACGGATACCCGCAGCAGGCGCAGCAGCCTCCGTACGGCTACCCGACCCAGCCGCAGTACCCGCAGGCGGCCGTGCCGGCCGGCGGCAAGAAGCTGTCCGCGCAGATGCAGATCGTGATCGCCGCGGTGGTCGCCGTCGCCCTGATCGTCGGCGGCGGCATCTGGTACGCCAACTCCGGTGGCGGTGAGGAGAACCCCAACGCCAAGGGCGGCTCCGGCTCGACCCAGGGCCAGGGCGGGGACAAGGGCAACGGGCTCGGCGGCAACGGCAAGGAGAAGGTGCCCGCCAACACGCAGTCCAAGCTGTCCTTCCAGCTGCCGAAGCCGAAGGTCACGGACCTCACGGACGTGACCGGCTCCTGGATGACGGACAAGGCGTTCGTGAAGACGGGCGTCAACTCGATCGTCGCCTACGACCCCGACAAGGGCACGCCGTTGTGGACGCTGCCCCTGGCGGGCCAGGTCTGCGGCTCCTCGCGCCATGTCACGGCCGACCACAAGGTCCCGATCCTCTTCGAGGCGACCAAGCGTGTCGCGCCGAAGTTCTACCAGCCGTGCACCGAGGTCGGCGTGGTCGACCTGGTCACAGGCAAGCTGGTGTGGTCGACGTCGGTCACCGGCGGTTCGGCCGGCGACCAGAAGGCCCGGTTCAGCGAGGTCACCCTGAGTGGCACGACCGTCGCGGCCGGCGGCACGGACGGCGGCGCCGCCTTCGACCTGGCCAACGGCAACCCGCGGTGGAAGCCGTCGGTCGACAGCAACAACTGCTACGACATGGGGTACGGCGGCGGCGAGGGCATCGTCGCCGCGCGCAAGTGCGGGCCGTATGACGCCGGGTACGTCATGATCCAGAACCTCGACCCGATGACGGGCCGGCCGATCTCGCAGTACAAGATGCCCGCGGGCGTGAAGTACGCGTCGATCGTCTCGACCAAGCCGCTGGTCGTCGCGGCCGACGTCGGCGACACCGCCGGTGACGGCAGCGGCATCTCGGACTTCTTCTCCATCGACGAGAAGACCGGCAAGCTGAAGGCCAAGATCGCGGCGAACGCCGACCGGTTCGCGGCCCGCTGCCGCTCGACCGAGGTCGAGTCGTGCTCCAAGGTGCTCGTCGGCAACAACCGGCTCTACCTGCCGACCGAGGAGCACGAGGGCTCCACCGGGGAGTACGGCGACGAGACCAACGAGATCGTCTCGTTCGACCTGGCCAACGGGAAGACGACCTCCGACAAGGCGGACGCCGGCGACCGGTACACGCTGGTGCCGCTGCGGATGGACGGCGGCAACCTCATCGCGTACAAGGTCCCGCCGTACGACAAGGGCGGTCAGGTCGTCTCGATCCACGGCGGCACGATGAAGGCGACGGTGCTCATGGAGAACCCGTCGGACAAGTCGGTGCGCGACGCGGAGGACTCCTTCAGCGAGGACTACTCCGAGATCCTCTACGGGAACGGCCGGATGTTCATCTCCGCGCTGATGGTCAGCAAGCCGCGCGAGTCGTCCTCGACGGACCTCAAGGAGTACCTGGCGCTTGCGTTCAGCACGAACTGACCCCGCCGGGGACCGGGACGGCCCGGCGC
>NZ_JBHTTQ010000084.1:0-33493 GCF_042794475.1 Streptomyces sp. NPDC056527 | reverse complement strand
GCCCCCTCCACCCGGAGGGGGCCGCCGCCTTCGTCACGGCTCAGGCGTGCCGCACGACTTCCTCCACGCCCCACTGCGCGAGCAGCCGCAGCGCGTCCGCCGAGGCCGTGCCGGGCTCCGCCTGGTAGGTCACGAGGACCAGGTCCGGGTCCGCGCCGGAGACCTTCAGCGACTCGTACTGCAGCGTCATCTCGCCCACCAGCGGATGCCGCAGCCGCTTGCTTCCATGGCCCTTGTCCGCGACGGTGTGCGCCGCCCAGAGCGAGCGGAACTCCTCGCTCCGCACCGACAGCTCGCCGACCAGCGCGAGCAGCGCCGGATCGTCCGGGTAGCAGCCCGCGTACAGCCGCAGCACGCTCACCACCTCGGTCGCCTTGCACTCCCAGTCCAGGTAGAGGTCACGCGCGTTGGGCCCGAGGAAGACCAGCCGGGCCATGTTGCGCTCCTCCGGCTCCATCGCCGCGAAGTCGCCGAGCAGCGCCCGGGCCATCCGGTTCCAGGCGAGGATGTCGAGCCGCCTGCCGACGAGGACCGCCGGGACGCCGTCCATCGAGTCCAGCAGATGCCGCAGACCCGGCCGCACCTGCTGGGGGCGGGCGATCGCCGCCCGGTGCTGCTTCTTCTTCGCCGTCGGCTTCGCCAGATGCGTCAGATGCGCGCGCTCGGAGTCGTTCAGCCGCAGCGCCCGCGCGATCGCGTCCAGCACCTCCATGGACACGTTGCGGCCGTTGCCCTGCTCGAGACGCGTGTAGTACGCCACCGAGACGCCGGCCAGCTGCGCCAGCTCCTCCCGGCGCAGCCCCGGTACGCGACGATGGCGCCCGAACTCCGGCAGTCCCACGTCCTCCGGCTTCAGCCGGGCCCGGCGCGAGCGCAGGAATTCGCTGAGTTCGGCACTGAGATCCATGCGTCCCGATTATCCCAGGTCGTAGCTCCGGACGGACGGGTGTTCCTGTCCCTGCCAGTGGTAGGCACGCTGGTCGTAGGCAGAACAGAGGGCTGGGTGGAAGACCGGCACCCCGGCAGGCTGGTCGCCATGACCACGAACGTTTCCGCCGTATCCGCCTACGCCGCGCCCGCCGCCAACGCCCCGCTGGAGCGCACCACCGTGCCGCGCCGCCCGGTCGGCGAGCACGACGTCCTGATCGAGATCAAGTACGCCGGCATCTGCCACTCCGACATCCACCAGGCCCGTGACGGCTGGGGCGAGGGCATCTTCCCGATGGTGCCCGGACACGAGATCGCCGGCATCGTCACCGAGGTCGGCGCCGGGGTCACCAAGCACAAGGTCGGCGACCGCGTCGGGGTCGGCTGCTTCGTCGACTCCTGCCGGGAGTGCGAGTACTGCCTCCAGGGCCTGGAGCAGTACTGCGTCAAGGGCGGCACCGGCACGTACAACGCCCTCGACAAGAACGGCGAGCCCACGTACGGCGGCTACTCGACCCACATCGTCGTCGACGAGAACTACACCCTGCGCATCCCCGAGGGCATCGCCCTCGACGAGGCCGCGCCGCTGCTCTGCGCCGGCATCACCCTCTACTCGCCGCTCGCGCGCTGGAAGGCCGGCCCCGGCAAGAAGGTCGCGATCGTCGGCCTCGGCGGGCTCGGGCACATGGGCGTCAAGATCGCCCACGCGCTCGGCGCCGAGGTGACGGTGCTCAGCCAGTCGCTGAAGAAGCAGGAGGACGGCCTCAAGCTGGGCGCCGACCACTACTACGCGACCAGTGACCCGGAGACCTTCGGCAAGCTCGCCGGCTCCTTCGACCTGATCATCTCCACCGTCTCGGCCCCGATCGACTTCGGCGCGTATCTGAGCCTGGTCAAGACGGACGGCGCGCTGGTGAACGTCGGCGCGCCGGAGGAGCCGATCGCGCTCAACCTGTTCTCGCTGATCGGCGGCCGCAAGACGCTCGCGGGCTCGATGATCGGCGGCATCGCCGAGACGCAGGAGATGCTCGACTTCTGCGCGGAGCACGGCCTGGGCGCGGAGATCGAGCTCATCCGCGCGGACGAGATCAACGAGGCGTACGAGCGGGTGCTGGCGAGCGACGTGCGGTACCGCTTCGTGATCGACGCGTCGACGATCTGATCGCTCCCGGGGGCCGGCGCTCCGGGGACCTGGTGTGCGTGCCGGGGCATGACGTGCGAGGTAATCGACCCCGTACGCCTGCCCCGGCACGCTTGCGTCATGACCGCTTACGCCCTCGCGAACCTGAACCCCCCGACCGTCCTCGACGAGGAGGTCTTCACCTACATAGAGCGCATCCAGGCGACGCTGGACCCCTTCGGCGGCCGCTTCCTCGTGCACGGAGCCCCCGACCGGGAGGTCCGTGAGGGAGAGTGGCCCGGAGCGCTCGTCATGATCGGCTTCCCTTCCATGGACCAGGCGCGCGGCTGGTACGACTCCCCCGCCTATCAGGAGCTGATCCCGCTGCGCACCCGCCACATCCCGGGCGACGTGCTCCTGATCGACGGCGTCGCCCCCGGCTACGACCCGGCGGCGACGGCCGCGGGGCTGCGTGCCGCGACCGCGTCAGGAGGCGCGGCCTGAGAGCAGTTGGAGCCGCGCGCCGCCGAAGCCGGAGCGGAAGCGGTGGTCGTGGGAGACCGCGACCACGGCCCCCTCGAACACGGCCAGGGCCGCCTCCAGGTCCTCCACCAGCGAGAGCGCCACATGGTTGGTCGGCTCGTCCAGGACGAGCAGGTCGGCCGGCCGGCTCACCAGCCGGGCGAGCTCCAGCCGCCGCTGCTGGCCCACCGACAGCGCCGCCACCGGCACGGTCAGATCCTCCTCCCGGAAGAGCCCGAGGGCGAGCAGCTGCCCCGCGTGCTCCTCGGGCGGGCCGGGGCGGCCCGCCGCGTACGCCGTGAGCAGCGGCTCCCGGGAGGGCACGGCGGGCAACTCCTGGGCCAGGTACCCGACCCGGCCCGACCGCACCACCGTGCCGCTGTCGGGCCGCAGATCCCCGGCGAGAACCCGCAACAGGGTGGTCTTCCCCGCCCCGTTGGGCCCGGAGACGAGCAGCCGGTCGCCGGGCGAGATCCGCAACTTGTCGATCCGCAGCCGCTCTCCGACGACGATGTCGGCGAGCTCGGCGAGCACGCCGTCGCCCCGTCCGGGTCCGCCACCCGCCCCCGGGCCGTCGCCCGGGCTCGTACCGCGATTCGGTCCGGACTCGGTGCCGGACCCGGACGCGGTGTTCGCCGTCCGCGGCGCCCTGGATCCGGACCCGGCGACGGACCCGGCGCCCGGCGTGAGTGGGGTGTGGTCCGTCGGCGCCGTGGATCCGGACCCGGTCGTCGTCAGACGGACCGTGAAGCGCAACGGCTCCGGTGGCGCCGGTACGGGCGTCCGCCGCAGCTGCTCCAGTCGTACCCGGGCCGACCTGACCTGGCCCGACAGCTTGTTCTCGTGGGAGCGGCGGTGCTTGCCGAAGCCCTGGCGCGGGTCCTTGCCGGAGACCGCGAGCCGCTGCCCGGCCGCGGCCACCAGCTCCTCCGTACGGGCCACCTCCTCCCGCCACTCCTCGTGCTCCCGCACACGGCGGCGGCGTTCGGCGGCCTTCGCGGCGCGGTAGCCGGACCAGCCGTCGCCGTACCGGGTCACCCCCCGGGTGTCGCGGTCGACCTCCAGGATCGCCGTCGCCATCCCCTCCAGGAACGCCCGGTCGTGGGTGACGGCAACCACCGTGCCGCGGTGGGTCCGCAGCCGCTCCTCCAACCAGCCGGCGGCCGACCGGTCGAGATGGTTCGTCGGCTCGTCGAGCAGCAGCAGCTCGGCGCCCGAGGCGAGGACGCAGGCGAGGGCGAGCCGGGACTGCTCACCACCCGACAGGGTGCCGACGCGGCGCTCGTACGCGACGTGCCCGAGGCCGAGGCCGTGCAGCGCGGCGTCGACCCGGGCGTCGGCCTCGTACCCGCCACGCTCCTCGTACCGGGCCGCCAGCTCCCCGTACGCGGCGAGCTCCTCGGCCGTCGCGGAGCCGAGCGACTCCTCGGCGGTCCGCATCTCCCGCTCCATCGAGCGGAGTTCGGCGAGCGCCGCGTCGACGGTGTCCCGCACGGTGTGTTCGGGTCCGATGCCGAAGGACTCGGCGAGCGTCTGGGCGAGGTGGGCGGTGCCGCCGGGGAAGCGGACGGTGACGTCCCCGGTGTCCGGGGCGTCCGCCCCGGCGAGGAGCCGGAGCAGCGTGGACTTGCCGGAGCCGTTCTCACCGATGACGGCGGTCTTCTCGCCGGGTCGGACGGTGAGCGAGATCTGTTCGAGGACGGAGCGGTCCCCGTACGCCTTGGAGACGTCTTTCATGGCCATCTGGGCGCGGTCGCGCATGGGATCTTTCCCTGAATCGTGGAGGTTCGTCCGGGCCGGAGGAAGGGACACCGGGACCACCACCGCCGCGCCCCGAGGGCGCCGGATCAGCGGGTCAGACCGTGTCCGCGGCCGGAGTCAGCGAAAGAAGTAGTACGAACCCATGCGATCGAGTCTAGCCGCGCGGCCCGCCGACGGCGCAGCCAATAATGCGCGGTGGCCACGGCGAGCAGCGGACCCCAGGCGAGCAGGGGCGCGTAGCAGGCGGTCATGACCACGTACGCGATCCCCTTCGGGGACTCGGGGTGGCCCATGGTCTCCGGGCCGTTCCAGCCGAAGGCGCCGAGTGTGGTGAGCAGGGTCAGGGCGAGCGCACCGGCCCCCGCCAGGGTCACCGTGAACGAGGTGGGCACGCGCCGCCCGCCGATCAGGGGCATCCAGCGGGGGAACACCTGCCCCCAGGACTGGACGAGCCCCAGCGCGAGGAGCCCGAGGGCCTCGGCGAACAGGGACAGTCCGACCATGTAGAGGGAGAAGAAGCCGCCCGGCTCGACGTCGGCCAGGGCGTTGGTGCCGCTGAAGCCCACCGGGATGCCGCATGCGGCGGCCAGCCGCCACAGCCCGCTGGGCAGGGGTGCGAGCGCGGCGAGGTGGGCGGTCCGGACGACCCAGCGCGGCGGGGTGTCGACGACTGTCTTCATGCTCAGCAACCCTTCTCCTGCGGCCTGTTGGGGCCGTGTCCCGTTGACGTGATCAGCTTCGTCCGGGGTCGGGGTCGGGGCCCATCCGCCGACCGGCAGATCCTCGCGCCCAGCGGGGCCCGCCCTCTGCCGTTCGGCAGCGGGCGGGGGTGGGAGGTGATCCGTAAGGTGGTCGCGGGGGTGGGGACATGACGGGGACGTGGGTGGTGGCCGTGCCGGCCGTGATCGCGGCGGGCGCGCTCGTCGCGGAGGCGGTTCCGGTGCGGTGGGGCGTGCGCTCGGCGGGGGCGCGCGAGATGCGGGCGGCACCGCCCTCGTCGGTGCGGGCGCCGGCGTCGGCCGACGCCGGCGCCGCGTCCGCCCGGCGGCTCGGTCCGCCGTCCGGCCGATGGACGTACGCCGGCCGGGCGGCCGGTCTCGCCGGTGCGGCTCTGCTCGCCGTACTGCCGCTCGTCGACGGCACCCCCGAGGAATCCCGGTGGCTGCTCGGCGCGGCCTGCCTCCTCGTCGTGCTCCAGGCGGCTGCCTACCGCTGGGCCCCGCGGCGCGAGGCGCTCACCGGAGGGGGACTGGCCGCCGTGGCGACAGCCCTGTGGACCGTGCCGCTCGTGCCGAGCGCCTCCTTCTTCGAGCACGTCGGCATGAGCGCGTTCTGGTGCGTGCCCTCGCTGGGCGCGGCCGTCGTCGGAGGCTACCCGCGCTCCACCGACCGCCGTCGGACCCGGGCCGTGCACGAGGCGCGCCACGCGCAGCAGCTCCTGCTCGCCCACGATCTCCATGACTTCGTCGCCCACGACATCAGCGGCATCGTCGCCCAGGCACAGGCCGCGAGGTTCGTCGCCGACCAGGACCCGGCCGCCGCCCTGCCCGCCCTGGAGCGCATCGAGCGGGCCGGACTCGCGGCCCTCGCCTCCATCGACCGTACGGTCTCCCTGCTGCGCGCGTCGACGGACGCCGACCGCGCACCCCTCCCGGGTCTCGGTGAACTCGCCGACCTGGTCCGCAGATTCGGTGACGAGGGCAGGACCGGGAGCCACCTCGACATCGGCGACGGCGTGGAACGCGCGCTCTCCCGGGAGGCCGCCGCCACCCTCCACCGGGTGGCGACCGAAGCGCTGACCAACGTGCGTCGCCATGCCCCCGGAGCGACTCGGGTCGACGTCGAACTGACCCTCGTCGACGCGGAGGTGACGATGACCGTCACCAACGACGGCGCCCGCCCCGGCCATCACCCCCGTACCCGCGAACACGGCGGCAGCGGGCTGCCCGCCCTCGCCGAACGCCTACGCGCGAGCGGCGGAACGCTGCACGCCGCCACCGCCCACGACGGCACCTGGCGCCTCACCGCCACCCTGGACCGGACCGGAGACCGCCCATGACCACCCGCATCCTGATCGCCGACGACCAGGAAGACGTCCGCAGCGGCTTCCGGCTCATCCTCGACTCGCAACCCGACATGACCGTCGTCGCCGAGGCGGCCGACGGCTCCACCGCCGTCGACCTCGCCCGCACGCTGCGACCGGACGTCGTCCTCGCCGACATCCGGATGCCGAAGCTGGACGGTCTGGAGGTCACCCGGCAGCTCTCCGCCGGGACGAAGGTGATCGTGGTGACCACCTTCGACCTCGACGACTACGTCCACACCGCCCTGCGCCACGGCGCCTGCGGCTTCCTGCTCAAGCGCTCGGGGCCGACGCTGCTGATCGAGGCGGTACGGGCGGCGATGGCGGGAGACACGCTGATCAGCCCGCAGATCACCGTCCGCCTCCTGCGCCACCTCGCCCCCGAATCCGGCCACACCCCGCCGCAGGACCCGCTGACCCCGCGCGAACGCGAGATCGTCCGCCTGGTCGCCCGGGGCCTGACGAACGCGGAGATCGCGTCCGAACTCGTGGTCACCCCCGGCACGGCGAAGACCCATCTGGCCAACATCCAGGCGAAGCTGGGCGTACGGAACAGGGTGGGGATCGCCGCCTGGGCCTGGCGGACGGGCCTGGCGACACCGACCCCGTAGGGATCACCGCCCCTGCGGATCCGGCCGGTGCTCGACGCCGGCCCCCACACGGTGTCGATGCTCCACACCCCGGACGCCCCGGGCTCGGCGATCCTGCTGTTCGCCAAGTCGGTCGGTTGATCCGTTCGTGCTAGGACCGGGAAGGCCGGGAGCGGGCACTCGCGAGGACAGCGCGCGTCCGAGTGCGGAGTCCCCCCTTCCACCCGGCACCCAAGAGGATGAAGGAACTGCCCGACAGCCGCGCGCTGAGGAATCCTCCGGAAACGGTGGACCGAAGCATCATGCGCAGAATCGCCCGCTCCGCCCGGAGCCGGAGGCGGGAACCTTCCGCGCGCTTGAGGTCGAGCAGACGGGCGAGCAGCTCCTCCGCCTCCGTCTGCCGCTCCTCTCCCCAGGCACCGAGCGCGGTGATGTGCGTCCAGGCCACGAGTCCGCACGGTCCGTCGCCGACCTCGATGGCCAGGGCGACGCAGCGCTCGAAGAGCCTTACCGCCTCCTGCTCGTGGGACTGCTCCTGAGCTCGGCGCAGGGTGAGGACGGCGAGGTCCCGCAGCGCGTGGACTTCGTCCTGGGTGTCGCCGGAACCCCTGCCGAGCAGCGACAGCGCCTGCTCGTAGTGTCCGGCGGCACGCTCCGCGGGCGTCTCCCGTGTCGTTTCCCCGGCCGGCATCCGCACCGCGACCTCGCCGAGAAGGACATGGAGGGTGGCCTGCCGCTCCTCGTCGCCGAGCGCGCGGCGGATGTCGAGCGCCTCCGTGAAGTACGTCCGCGCGTCGGCGAACCGTGTCTCGTCCAAGGCGAGATGCCCGCGGCAGTTCAGTGCCCCGGCGGTCGTCTCCGGCTCGCCGAGCCGTCGTCCGAGCTCGATCTCCGCGCCGAAGCAGGCATCTGCCTCGTTCCCCCGCCCGACCCGCGCGTGGAAGTGTGCGCGGGCATGCAGCACGCGGCTCCGCAGGCGGAGGTTCTCCTCGCCCCTGGCGATCTCCGCGGCCTGCGCCAGGAATCGCTCTTCCTCCTCACGCCCCTTCTCCAGACGTGCGATCTCGGCGAGTTCGAGCAGGCCGTCCGCCTCCGAAGCCGGTTGGCCGCGCTGCCGGTAGAGCTGGATCGCCTGTTGCATCAGCGGCTTCGCCTCCCGGGGGCGATCCGTCAGCCGCAGCAGGGTGGCGAGGTTGAACAGGATCGGTGCCTTGAGCCATTGATCCGCCGAGTCCGTGAACTCGGCGAGGACGGCTCGGTAACGCCTCTCCGCCTCCTCTCCCCGGTCCGTCTCGCGCAGCAGGGTGCACAGCCGGTTCACCGTGTCGCATCCGGGGCCGAAAGCGTCCTCCTGCCGGAAGAGTTCGATCGCTCCGAGGTAGAGCTGTTCCGCCTCGTCCTGCGACGCGCGGTCGTCGGTGAGCACGATCGCGAGCCCCCGCATCGCATGGGCTTCGTTGAGTCGGGACTCCAGGGCGCGCCACTCCGCCAGTACCCGGCGATACAGTTCCTCGGCGCGTTCGAGCCCGCCCTCGAGGCCCGCGTACACCTGCGCCAGGATGTGGAGAGCCTGCGCGGCTTCCACCTTGTCGCCGAACTCCTCCAGCAGGGCGCGGGCCTCGTCGAGCAACGGCAGCGCCGCCTCACGGTCCGATCGAGCGCGGAGCTGCCCGAGATCGAGGAGCAGCGCCCCCGTGGCGCGCTTCCGGCCCAGTGAACGGAACAGGCTCAGGGCCTGCTCGTACAGCTCCTCGGCCTCGCCGGTCCCCTCCACGTGGGCGATCGAGGCTCTCAACTCCAGCGCCTTGGCCCGCCCCCGGTCGTTGCCCGTTTCCCGGAACGCGTCGACGGCCTGTCGCGCCAGCGACTCGGCGTCGTCATGCCGGTCCTGGTCGAACGCGATGCGCCCGGCGTTCAGCGCCGCCACCGCGGCGAGCGCCGGGAAGTGCCGGAAGGCATGCGGTGCCTGCTCGGGGGAGGTGACGATCTCCGCGAGGCGCAGACTGCCGTCCATGTCGTCGGCCCGCCGCAGCTCCCTGTGCCGCTGCCACCAGCCGTCGACGCAGCCGTCGTCGCCCACGGCGAAGCGGTGGTAGGCCTCCTCCAAGAACGCCTCGCGATCCGCGAAGTACCGCGCCGCGCGCTTGTGCAACGCCTCCCGATGTGTGGGCTCCTCGTGCTCCAAATACGTCAGGATCGCCAGACGCACGAGATCGTGAAGGCGGCGTTCGGAACGTCCCTGGGGGTCCTGGACCACGCGCATGAAGGAGTACCCGCACAGGGTCTCGTACCAGTCCGCTGAGAGCTGCGTCCCTTCCAGGAGCACGCGGACCGGTTCCTTCGAGACGCTGCGCAGGGTCGCCGCCGCCATGACCACCCGGCGCTGTTCTTTCGGCAGGCGGCGCAGGAACTGGTTGGGAAGCCACTCGTGGGCCGCCCGCCCGGCGGCCGCCTCGGACAGCCACTGCGGGGTGAGGGCCTCGTCCGGGCCCTCGCGCTCGGCGCCACCGTCCTGGCGGGCCAGCTCGGCGACGAGCGCGGTCCACACCGGGACGCCCCGGCACACCGCATGCACGGGGCGGCTCAGTTTCCTGGGGTCGAGGCCACAGGACGCCAGATACGCGGAGGTGTGCTCCGGCCCCCACTCGGTCAGCTCGACGCGCTCCGCCACGATGCCGGCCGGCAGGTGGTCCACCGGTTCACGCCCGGCGAGGACCACGCGCAGCCCACGAGCCTCCGCGAGCAGGCGGGGTAGCAACTCTGCGGCGAACCACTGGGCGACACCTCCGAGCCGGCTGCCGTGGACCGCGATCGCCGCAGCCGCGGAGTCCGGGGACTCGGCCGTGGTCTCGGCGAGCAGCCGCAGCCGTTCACTGGTGTCCAGGAGCAGCACGCACGGGCGGCGGCGCAGCCCGCGCGCCAGCCGGCACAACTCGTCGACGAGGACGTCTCGGTGGACGGAGGTACGGTCCTGGCGGGCGTCGATATGGATGGAGGCCCCGGAGATGGAGCTGCTCTCGGCGGCCTTCATCTGAGCGTCCACGTACGCCGGAGCCGGTGCCGAGGCGGCCCGCAGGCGTGCCCGGAACCGGTTGTACCGGCGACGGGCGAGATACGGCCGCGCGGACCAGTCGGCGATGACCCGGGCCATGCTGTCCACCAGCACGGTCGCCAGGTCTCGACCCAGATCCGCGGCAGGGGAGTCGATCGCGAGAAGCGGGTCCAGGTCGATCAGCTCGCATCGGCGCGGGGCGTGGGGGCCGTCGTTGATGTGTCGCAACAGCGTCGACTTGCCCTGCCCCGAGACCCCCCAGTAGACGAGGGTGCGGGCCGTGGTGGATGTCGGCGCCATCAGCCGTCCGAAGGCCGCGAGTGGTTCCTCGCGATCGGTGAACACCCCGGCCTGGTCGCGCATCCCCGGTACCCCCAAGCTCGTCAACCTGGCTACCCACGAGGAGGGTTGGCGCCGCGGCAGATGGATGGAGCATCATATCCGCAGAGGCTGCCGCGCGGTCTGCGCGGTCCGTGTTCGAAGCGTTCACTGGAGGCGGGGATCATGGCGACGATCAGTCCGGGTGCGGGTGCGGCGCTGACGGTGGTCCTCGGCGCGGCCACCGGGTTCGTCACCAATCTCGTCACCGGAGAGTGGAGCTGGACCCTGGGCGCGGGTCTGGTCGTCCTCGTGGCGGCCGCGGCCGCGCTCGCCTGGTGGGACCGTACGCACGGCGCGACCTCGCCCCGCCGCACCAAGGTCCACCAGATCGTCACCGGCGGCTCTTCGATCTCCGGCGGATCCATCACGGCGCACAACGGTTCCGAGGTCACCGAGACCGCCGAGAACAGCGCGACGATCGAGCGCTCCACCATCGAGGCGGACGGCAGCGAGGTGGAGCGCAAGGTCGACGGAGGTCAGGTCAAGGACAACCGGATCATCGCGGACTGACGGCCCGGGGCCGCCACCCGTGCCCGTGGGGCGCGGCCCCAGGCGGATGCCCCTCGGCCTTCGCGGCTACTCGGCCTTCGCCACGCCGATCGGGCAGGACACCCCCGTGCCGCCGATTCCGCAGTAGCCCGCCGGGTTCTTGTCCAGGTACTGCTGGTGGTATCCCTCGGCGGGGAAGAGCGTGCGGCCCTCCGCCGGGAGGATCTCCGTGGTGATCGTGCCGTAGCCGGAGCCCGTCAGGACCTGCTGGTACGCGGCGCGGGAGGCGTCCACCGCCGCCGCCTGGGCGGGGGAGTGGGTGTAGATCGCCGAGCGGTACTGGGTGCCGACGTCGTTGCCCTGGCGGAAGCCCTGGGTCGGGTCGTGGGACTCCCAGAAGAGCTTGAGCAACTGCTCGTACGAGACCTTCGACGGGTCGAAGACGACCCGGACGGCCTCGGTGTGGCCGGTGAGGCCCGAGCAGACCTCCTCGTAGGCCGGGTTCGGGGTGATCCCGCCCTGGTAGCCGACGAGGGTCGTCCAGACGCCCTCGGTCTGCCAGAACTTGCGCTCGGCGCCCCAGAAACAGCCCAGGGCGAAGTCGGCCACCTCAAGACCCTCGGGGTACGGGCCGAGCAGCGGGTTGCCGAGGACGGTGTGGCGCTCGGGCACCGTGAACTCGGGCTCCGGGCGGCCCTTCAGCGCCTGCTCGGGCGTGGGGAGGACGGGGGTGCGTGACAGGAACATGCGGCTTCTCCTCGACGGTCGGCGTTAGCCACAACGCCCGGGGCCCGGGAGGGATTCCCCCGGGCCCCGCCCCGGCGCTCCGACGCCTCCCAGCGGCGTGCCCCGCTCACCGCCCTGTCGCGCCACGCGCCCTCTCCACGGTCAGACCGCCGACCCGTTGGCCACGCACTCGTCGCGCATCCGGCAGAACTCCTCCGCCGCATCGCCCTTGTAGCGCCAGGGGATGAACGCGCCCGCGTGGCCGTCCACCCGGCGGAACTGGTCGAGCGCCTCGTCCCACCGCTCCTGCAGGTACAGGTAGTACGCCAGCAGATGGCGGACCTCCGGCAGTCGCGGGTGGTCCGGGTCGGCGGCGGCCACGTCGGCGAGGACCGCGTCGACCGTCGCGTACATCTCGGGGGTGCGGTCGACGTCGGCCGTGTCCGAGTCGTCGTGCTCGAAGTGCGCGATCAGCGGGAACACCGACATCAGCGTCCCGGCCGGGGCCTCGGCCGCGGCCCGTACGGCGAAGGCGCGGGCGAGCTCCTCGGAGCCGCGCCACTTCGCGCACCAGTACTGCAGCGCCGAGAAGGTGGCCTCGTAGTGGTGGGGGGCGCGGCTGGTGATCTCCTTCCAGACGCGGTGCATCTCCTCGTGCGGGTGTCCGAGGCCGATCGCCGTCCAGATCTCGCCCACGTACGGAGTCGGGTCGTCCGCCGGCGCCAGCGCCGTGGCGCGCGTGTGCTCGTCGCGGGAGCGGAGCAGGGTGCGGCGGAAGCCCTCGAACTGCTCGTGGGAGGTGTACTGCGCGCGCTTCGCGCCCCGGACCTTCCAGGCCAGGAACACGGTGCTGCGCGCCCGCAGCAGGGCCGCGGTCGGGTCGTCGGGGTGAGCGGCCTCCCACGACAGCAGCCAGGCGTCGTCCTCGGCGGCCACGTCGGCGAGCCGTTCGCAGAAGTGGGCGCGGAGCTCCCAGTCGCCGTTCGACGCCGTGCCTTCGAGCAGCTCGGCGGCGGGCTGCCAGTCACCGGCCTTGGCCGCCGCCATGGCGACGGTGAGGGCCGGCTGCAGCGGCGCGGGCAGTTCGGTGTTCTGGCGCTCGGGCGGCAGCAGCCCCAGCGCCGAGACGCGCGCGGCGGTCTCCTCGGCGGCGGCCTCGGCGGCCGGGTCGGAGCGCAGGCCCTCGATCGTGCCTTGGACGATGGCCTTGAGGAAGTAGAGCCCGAGGGCCAGCACGCCCAGGACGAGGGGGGTAAGGACGATCCAGAGGATGATCACGGTGACTTCGTCGGCTTTCTGCGTACGGGGGTCGAGTACGGGGGCGAGGAGGTTCAGGAGGTGTGGAGCAGCATGCGGAGCGGGCCGGTGTCCGGGCGGTCGGTGACCGCCGCGTCCAAGGCCGCCGGGAGCTCGTCCGCGTAGCCGGGCGGCAGACGCAGGCTCGCCTCGGCCGCCCAGGAGAGCTGCCAGCGCGCCCTGCCGTCCTCGATGAGGGCGTCGGTCACCAGCCGGGACAGGCCCCGCCGCAGCACGGGCCGGGCGAACTCGCGGGCGGCGCGGCCCGTCGCGGCACCGGCCTGCTCCGACCTCGGAAGCAGGTCGCTGATCGCCCAGGCCTTTCCGGCGTCGATCGCGTCGAGCAGAGCGTTCAGGGCCGCGCGCGGCCCCGCACCCTCGGCGACCGTCCCCGCCACCTCGGCCGTCGCGCGGCGCACCGGCTCCGCCTCACGCACCGAATGCGCGCTCATCGCCTCGTGCACGAGGTCCGCCCACGCCACCCGGCGCATCCGCAGCGCGGCCGCGGTCAGCGAGACGTCCTCCACCGCGGCGAGCGAGCGTTCCGGCGAGGCCAGCAGGGAGAGCGAGGGCCGCGAGGGCGCGGCGCCGCGACCGTCGTCGGGGAGGGCTTCGAGCAGGGCGACCCGTTCGGCCATCGGCGGGTGGGAGTCGTACGGGGAGGCGGGGCGCGTCGGCAGGTCGTACCGCAGGTCGTCCAGCTCCTCCGCGCGCGCGGCGAGCAGATGCCGCACTCCGCCGATCACCTCGCCGTGCGGCGGCAGCAGTCCGAACTCGGCGCCCAGCGTGGCGTAGGAGTCGAGGAAGAAGCCGTTGGCCGTCTCCACGACGACGATCTCGCGCAGCGCCGACGCGGTCGCGTCGCGGCCGGCGATCCGGGCGGCCGCGACGTCGGCTGCGAGCTCCTGGCGGCGCGAATCGGCCTGTGTGGCCCGCAGGGAGAGCCGTCCGTACGCGGTGTAGATCCGGGCCATCGTGCGGAAGGTGAAGCCCACGCCGGTGGTGTCGATCTCGTGGGCCTTCTTGCCCTTGGCGATCCGCTTCGCGGCCTTCTTCTCCTGCCGTGCCGTTTCCTTGGCGACCTTGCCGCCGGCCTTCGCCTCGAAGTGCGCGACGGTCCGTTCGACCTGGACGCGGCCGCGGGCGGTGATGCCGGAGAGGCGTGTGTCGGCGTGGGTGAAGTGCCCGAACTCGTGGGCGAGGACGGCCCGCAGCTGTGCCTCGGAGAGCCCGGCCATGAGCGGGAGGCCCAGGTAGAGGCGGCGCCGGCCGCCCAGCAGGCCGAGGAGCCGGGAGTCCTCGCTGACGGCGGCGTTGACCTCGCCGGTCAGCCGGATCTCGTTCGGCGCCCGGGTGCCGACCTGTTCGGCCAGCTCCCGCACGGTCTGCCAGAGCCGCGGCTCGTCGGCCTCGGAGACGAGGACACCCGTGCCGATCTCGTCCTGCGGGGTCCGCAGCATGAGCATGCCGCGGACGATGGGAACCGCGAGGACGGCGGTGACGACGTAGAACTTGAGTGCCCAGGGGCCAGGGGCCCAGAGCGTGGCCGCCCAGTCGATCAGACCGAGCACGGCCAGCAGGGCGATGCCGAGCAGATGGAAACCGGCAAGCAGGACGAGGGCGCGCAGCGCGCGCAGAGAAGCGCCCATCGGGCAGAGTTCCCCCACGGAGAAAAGGTGATCGGTGGTGCTGTGGGGGGAAGCGGAGTATCACCCATCGACGCGTGTGCCGTCCACAGGGAAAGGGCGCCCGACCTGCGCGTCCGTACCGGGAGGGGCCGCATCGGGCCTCCCCGCCCGACCTGCGGGTCCGTACCGGAAGGGCCGCATCGGGCCTCCCCGTACGCACGCCGGTCCGGTACGGATCCCGGCCTACGGGAGGCCCGCCCGACGCCGGTCCCGTACGGATCCCGGCCTACGGGAGGCCCGCCCGACGCCCTTCCCGTACGCCTCCCCGTGCCGATGGCCCTCCCCGCGGACCCGCCGCCGCTAGTGCGGCAGCGTCGCCGGGCTTCCGCCGTTCGCCTCGTAGCCGGCCACCGCCAGGTTCCGGTACACGGTGTACTCCGCCGCCGGGTCCTCGCTCAGGGTCCACGGCAGCGCGCCGACGTGGCCGTCCACGTGGACGAGCTGGTGCATCGCCTCGGACCAGCGCTCGGCGCGGACCAGGAAGAGCACCAGCAGATGACGGACGTGCGCGAGCATCGGGTCGTCGGGGCGGGCGGAGTGGACGGCGTACAGCGCGCCCTCCATCGCCTTCCTGACCACCTCGGTCCGGTAGAAGTCCTGGACGATGACGATCTCCGGCAGGTGCTCGTACACCGCGAACAGCGGCAGCGCGGCCAGCAGCGAGCCCTGCGGTGCGCGGGCCGCGGCCGCC
This sequence comes from Streptomyces sp. NPDC056527, assembly GCF_042794475.1. Classification (NCBI taxonomy): domain Bacteria; kingdom Bacillati; phylum Actinomycetota; class Actinomycetes; order Kitasatosporales; family Streptomycetaceae; genus Streptomyces; species Streptomyces sp. NPDC056527. The sequence continues at coordinate 18,167 of NZ_JBHTTQ010000084.1, read as the reverse complement.
GTAGCGAAGCGGTCGGCGTCCGCGCGCGAGCCGTGCCACTTCTCGCACCAGTAGTGCAGGGCGGCCAGGTGCGCCCCCATGTGCTGGGGGGCGCGGTCGATGATCTTCGCCCAGACCTGGTCGAACTCCTCGTGGCTGTAGCCGAGTCCGCGGGCGACGGCGAGCCGCACGATGTACGGGACGGGGTCGCCGGGGGCGAGCAGCGCCGCCTCCTCGCTCACCTTCTTCGCCTCTTCGAGGATGATCCGGAAGTCGTCGGTGCCGGCCGCCGAGGAGCGCCACGCCTGCTGCACCAGGAACTCGGCGTGTACGGCGGCCCCGCCCGGGTCCTTGGGCGAGTCGGCGCGCCAGGCGCGCAGCCACGCGCCTCCGACGCCGGGCTTCTGCTGGAGCTCCAGGGAGGCCGCGCCCGCGAACGCCTGGACGCGCTGCCAGCGGACCTCGCCCTCCTTCTCGGTTCCGGCGAGGAGCTGCGCGGCAGCCCGCCAGTCCTGGGTCGCCTGGACCACGTCGAGGACGTCGAGCAGGTCGGTGTCAGGGCCCGGCATCCGTACGTCCTGCTGCTCCTGGCGTGCGAAGCCGTACGCCTCGGGGTCCGCGGCGTCCGGCGCGCCGGGTGCCACCTGATGGATTCCGACGGCGCGGCGGCGCCGCAGATACGGAGCGAGGACCGCGAACAGCAGCCCCATCGCGAGCAGGAACCAGAGAATCTCCATGGGTCCATTGTCCAGGACGGCCCGCGCGCCCCGTGAGCCCCGGGACGAGCCGCGGACGACTCGGGCGGCTGCCCCGGAGCGGGCCACGCTATGAGACACCCGGTGAGACGTCGGCGGCGGTGGGCCGTGCTCAGGACTACGCTCCTGCCTCATGAGCGACGAGCACACGCACCAGAGCTTCGAGACCCGCGCCATCCACGCGGGCAACACGGCCGACCCGCTGACCGGCGCGGTCGTCCCGCCCATCTACCAGGTGTCCACCTACAAGCAGGACGGCGTCGGTGGGCTCCGCGGCGGTTACGAGTACAGCCGCAGCGCCAACCCGACCCGTACCGCCCTCGAGGAGAACCTCGCGGCTCTGGAGGGCGGCCGGCGCGGTCTCGCCTTCGCCTCCGGGCTCGCGGCCGAGGACTGCCTGCTGCGGACGCTGCTGGCCCCCGGCGACCACGTGGTCATCCCCAACGACGCCTACGGCGGCACCTTCCGGCTCTTCGCCAAGGTCGTCCAGCGCTGGGGCGTGGACTTCTCGGTCGCCGACACCTCCGACGTCGAGGCCGTGCGCGCCGCGGTCAACGACCGTACGAAGGTGATCTGGGTCGAGACCCCGTCGAACCCGCTGCTCGGCATCACCAACATCGCGGCGGTCGCGGACGTGGCCCGTACGGCGGGCGCGAAGCTGGTCGTCGACAACACCTTCGCCTCGCCCTACCTCCAGCAGCCGCTCTCGCTCGGCGCGGACATCGTGGTGCACTCGCTGACGAAGTACATGGGCGGCCACTCCGACGTCGTCGGCGGCGCGCTGGTGACGGCCGACGAGGCGCTCGGCGAGGAACTGGCGTACCACCAGAACGCGATGGGCGCGGTGGCCGGTCCGTTCGACTCGTGGATCGTGCTGCGCGGCATCAAGACGCTCGCCGTCCGCATGGACCGGCACAGCGAGAACGCCGGCAAGGTCGTCGAGATGCTGACCCAGCACCCGAAGGTCACCCAGGTCCTGTACCCGGGGCTGCCGGAGCACCCGGGGCACGAGATCGCCGCCAAGCAGATGAAGGCGTTCGGCGGGATGATCTCCTTCCGCGTCGCGGGTGGCGAGGAGGCGGCCGTCGAGGTCTGCAACCGCGCCAAGCTGTTCACGCTGGGTGAGTCCCTGGGCGGCGTGGAGTCGCTGATCGAGCACCCGGGCCGGATGACGCACGCGAGCGTGGCGGGCTCGGCGCTGGAGGTCCCGGCGGACCTGGTCCGGCTCTCGGTGGGTATCGAGAACGTGGACGATCTGCTCGCGGACCTGCGCCAGGCGCTGGGCTAGCGGCGCCGGGCCGGGGCGGACGCCCCTGGCCTCGTACGGTCGGCCGGGCGCTCTCGACGAGGGCGCCCGGTCAGGCCGGGACCTTCTCGTCCTCGAGCGATTCGCGGATCATCGTGCGCAGGTCGATGCTGTCGGTGTGCCCGTGCACCGAGACCGCGTGTTCGGCCGCGGCCTGTACGACTTCCTCTTCCTCACCGGTGATGGTGAGCGTGCAGTTCATGATGCTCGGGGTCTTGCGGCAGTCGGCGACTTTCCTGGTCATGGCGGCCTCCTGGGTCTCTTCCTTCCAGGCTAGGGCCGTCGTCACCAGCCTTCGAGCGGTGGCGTGGTCTCCGACGGCGGTACGTGCCAGGGCTCGGCCACCGACGCCCACACCGCGAAGGCCAGCACGGCGGCGGCCAGCAGCACCCACAGCGCCCGGCGCACCGCCCGGCCGCGGTGCAGCAGCCGGGTCCCGCGCTCGACGGCCCGCGCGGCCAGGTCGCCCGGGACCTGCGGATGGGTGCTTCCGAGCATCCGCCGGACCTCGTCCTCCTTGCGCTCGTGCCGGGTCACGAGGCGACCTCCCCCTGCCGGTCGGGCCGGTCGGGACCGGCCTGCCCGCTCCGTCGGTCCCGTAGGGCGGAGACGGCGCGGGCGCAGACGGCCCGGACCCGTTCCTCGGGCAGCCCGAGCAGGGCCGCGGTCTGCTCCTCGGCCACCCCCTCGTACAGCCGGAGCACCAGGACGAGACGTTCCTGCGGGGTGAGCGCGGAGAGGACCCCGCCCCGGCCGCGGTGGTGCCGCCAGGCGGTACGGGCGAAGCGGGCGGCGAGGTCGGCGCGGGTGCGGTCGTACGGATCCTCGCCGCGCAGCCGGTCCCAGTGGGCGTAGGTGTGCGCGAGGGAGGCCGTCAGCAGCGCCTGGGCGCGCGGGTTGCGGGCGCGGGTCTCGGCGGTGAGCAGCGTCGCGGCGTGCAGGAGCCGCCCCGCCGCCCCCGCCACGAATGCCTCGAACTGGCGGGTGCGGTGGTGCCGTTCGCCTCCCTGGCCGCCCCCTGGGCCGACCTGTCGATCTCGCACGTCCTCATATGAGGACAGGGCGCTGCCCGGGTCAAGAGGTTGCGGAGGACTCCGTGTCCGCGGCGGGCGGCAGGCCCGACTGGCGGGCGGACAGAGCCGAGTTGAAGCGGGTGAGCAGCGTGCAGAACGAGTCGCGCTCGTCCGCCGTCCAGCCGTCCGTCACCTGCGCCATCAACTCGCGGCGGGAGGCGCGGACCTCCTCCAGGCGGGCCAGCCCGCGCGGCGAGAGCTGGAGCACGACCGCACGCCCGTCCTCGGGGTGCGAGGTGCGCTTGACCAGGCCGGTGTCGACGAGCGGGGCGACCTGGCGGGTGACGGTGGACGAGTCGATGCCCATGCCCGCCGCGAGCGCCTTGACGCCCATCGGGCCTTCCTGGTCGAGCCTGTTCAGGAGCAGATAGGCGGCGCGGTCCATCGAGTTGCGGAGCTGCCCGGTGCCGCCGAGGCGAGTCTGTTCGGCTCGGCGGGCGAAGACGGCCACCTGGTGCTGGAGGGCATCGAGGAGACCGGGGTCAAGCTCAGTCGTCATGTCCTGAGATGTGGGCATGGCTGTGGGGGCTCTCTCGTGCGGTGGTCGGTTGGTGGGGGACAGAGTACGCGGACCTTCGAGGGTCCGTACCTGCGCTGCGCAAACCCGCTGCATGCGGGCGGCCCGGGCGGCCACGGGGCCCGTGAGCTGCGAGACTTGCTGTCATGAGCTTCCGTAGGCCAGACCCCTTGCATCATCTGATCCTCGACGATGTGCGCGGGGCGCAGAAGATGCTCTCCGGGGTGGCCAGAGTGACCGCGATGGAGGGCAGTCGCTATCTGTCCTCGCTGGTGGGGGCGCCTGTCCACCTCAAGTGCGAGAACCTTCAACGAACGGGTTCGTTCAAGCTGCGGGGCGCGTACGTACGGATCGCGGGGCTGCGCCCCGAGCAGCGGGCGGCCGGGGTGGTCGCCGCCTCGGCGGGCAACCACGCGCAGGGCGTCGCGCTGGCCTCCGCTCTTCTCGGGGTGCGTTCCACGGTCTTCATGCCGGTCGGCGCCCCGCTGCCGAAGGTCGCGGCGACCCGGGAGTACGGCGCCGACGTGCGGATGCACGGCCATGTCGTGGACGAGACGCTGGCGGCGGCGGAGGAGTACGCGGCGGAGACGGGCGCGGTCTTCATCCACCCCTTCGACCACCCGGACATCATCGCCGGGCAGGGCACCGTCGGTCTGGAGATCCTGGAGCAGTGCCCGGAGGTCCGCACGATCCTGGTCGGGGTCGGCGGCGGTGGGCTGGTGGCCGGCATCGGGCTGGCGGTGAAGTCCGTACGCCCCGACGTGAAGGTGATCGGTGTGCAGGCGGAGGGCGCGGCCGCCTATCCGCCGTCGCTGAGCGCCGGACACCCGGTGGCGATCGAGTCGCCGGTGACGATGGCGGACGGGATCAAGGTGGGGCGCCCGGGCGACGTGCCGTTCGCGATCGTGCGGGAGTACGTAGACGAGATCCGTACGGTCTCCGAGGACGCGCTCTCCTCGGCCCTGTTGCTCTGCCTGGAGCGGGCGAAGCTGGTGGTCGAGCCGGCCGGCGCGAGCCCGGTGGCGGCGCTGCTGAGCGATCCGAAGTCGTTCGCGGGCCCGGTGGTCGCGGTCCTGTCCGGAGGGAACGTGGACCCGCTGCTGATGCAGCGGATCCTGCGCCACGGCATGGCGGCCGGGGGCCGCTATCTGAGCCTGCGGCTGCGGGTGACGGACCGGCCGGGCGCGCTGGCGACGCTCCTCGCGGTGCTGACCGTGGTGGACGCGAACGTGCTCGACGTGAGCCATGTACGGACCGATCCTCGCCTCGGGCTGACGGAGGCGGAGGTGGAGCTGCACCTGGAGACCAAGGGGCCGGAGCACTGCGAGGAGGTCGAGGCGGCGCTGCGGGACGCGGGGTACGTGGTCCTGGCCTAGCCCTTGTCGGCTCGCGATGTATCGCGTTAGCGTGTGGCCGGGGTCACAAATTCGGTGGGCGGCGGTCGCCGTTCAAACCTAAGCTTGGGTGGAAAACGCCCAAATCCCTGGGAGAACCCACATGCCAGGCGCGATCTACGCCGAGGGTCTGGTGAAGACCTTCGGCGACGTACGAGCTCTGGACGGCGTCGATCTCGACGTACCCGAGGGCACGGTCCTGGGCCTGCTCGGCCCGAACGGCGCGGGGAAGACGACGGCCGTGCGCGTCCTGACGACGCTGCTCCAGCCGGACAGCGGGAAGGCGGTCGTCGCAGGGATCGACGTCCTCAAGCACCCGAACGAGGTCCGCCGCTCGATCGGTCTCTCCGGTCAGTTCGCGGCCGTCGACGAGTATCTGACGGGCCGCGAGAACCTCCAGATGGTCGGCCAGCTCTACCAGATGGACGCCAGGCGCGCGAAGGCCCGGGCGGGCGAACTGCTCGACCGCTTCAACCTCTCGGACGCCGCCGACCGCACCGCCAAGACGTACTCCGGCGGTATGCGCCGCAGGCTCGACCTCGCCGCCGCCCTGGTCGTCTCGCCGCCCGTGATGTTCATGGACGAGCCGACGACGGGCCTGGACCCGCGCAACAGGCAGGCGCTCTGGGAGGTCATCCAGGAACTGGTGGCGGGGGGTACGACCCTGCTCCTGACGACCCAGTACCTCGAGGAGGCCGACCACCTGGCCGACGACATCTGCGTCATCGACCACGGCAAGGTCATCGCCCGCGGTACGTCGGACCAGCTCAAGGCCCAGACGGGCGGCGAGCGTGTCGAGGTCGTCGTCCACGAGCGGGAGATGATCGCCCCGGCCCGTGACGTCCTCGGGCGCTACGGCCTGGCGGGCATAGGCCACGGCGAGGTCTCCGTCGAGAACCACACCCGCAAGCTGACCGTCCCGGTCACCGGCGGCGCCAAGCTGCTCGCCGAGGTCATCCGCGACCTGGACACCGTCGGTGTCGAGATCGACGACATCGGTCTGCGCCGACCCACCCTCGACGACGTCTTCCTCTCGCTGACCGGCCACACGGCCGAGCGGGAGGAAGAGGAGAACGGCGGAGGGCCGCAGGACGCCAAGGCTCGCAGGCGCGACCGGAAGGAGGTGGCGAAGTGACCGCGGTGAACGACGCCGTCGCAGTTCCCAGGCCGCGCGGCCGCATCTCCCAGTCCGTCAACGACTCGCTGGTCGTCGCCAAGCGCAACCTGATCCGGATGACCCGGATCCCGGAGATGATCATCTTCGGGATGATCCAGCCGATCATGTTCGTGGTGCTGTTCAGCTACGTCTTCGGCGGCTCCATGAACATCGGCGGCTCGACCTCCCCGCAGGTCTACCGCGAGTTCCTGATGGCGGGCATCTTCGCCCAGACCGTCACCTTCGCCACGGCCGGCGCGGGCGCGGGCATCGCCGACGACATGCACAAGGGCCTCATCGACCGCTTCCGCTCCCTGCCGATGGCCCGCGGAGCGGTCCTCACCGGCCGCACCCTGGCCGACCTGGTGCAGACCACCCTCACGCTCGTCGTCCTCGCGATCGTCGCCCTGCTCGTGGGCTGGCGGATCCACGAGGGCGTCCCGAAGGCGCTGGGCGCCTTCGCCCTGCTCCTCCTCCTCGGCTACGCCTTCTCCTGGATCGGCGCCCTGATCGGCCTCTCGGTCCGTACTCCGGAGGCGGCGACCTCCGGCGGGCTGATCTGGCTCTTCCCCGTCACGTTCATCTCGAACGCGTTCGTGGACTCCAGCCAGATGCCGTCCTGGCTGCAGCCCATCGCCGAGTGGAACCCGTTCAGCGCGACCGTCCAGGCCTGCCGCGAACTGTTCGGCAATCCCGGCGTCTCCCCGTCGGACGCCTGGCCGATGCAGTACCCGGTGTGGGCCTCGCTGATCTGGTCGGTGCTGATCATCGTGGTGTTCCGGACGCTGTCGGTACGGAAGTACCGCTCGGCGACGGCCTAGGGCAGATAGCCGGAGACCACCAGGCCGTCGGAGAGGGCGAGGAAGACCGCCCCTCCGGCGGCGAGGGCCTCGGGGGCGACCTCGGGTTTGTAACCGTGCGGAAGGACGGCGGTGAAGGTCTCCTCCCGGTCGTCCGGTCCGGGGCCGGACACCGGGAGCGACTGGACCTCGTTCTTCCTCGTGGACAGAACGCGGTCGCCGGCGAAGTAGACCCCGTCCGCGGGTCCCCCCACGCCGAAGACGAGGGTGCTCCACCGCTTCCGGCCGCTCTTCAGCTCGTACGTCGTCAGGTTCACACCCCCCTCGACCACGGCCACGACCCCGTCCGCGTTCACCGCCGGCCCCGTGGTGACCTCCGTGCCGAGCGTCCGGACCACCCGGAGCGTTCCGGCGTCCAGGACGGGCACGCCGCCGCCGGCCGTCGTCCCCGAGCAGAGGACGAACTCCTCGCGGACCGCCACCACCGCGCCGCAGCCGTCCGTCCCGCGTGCGCTCTCCCTGCCCGTCCGCATGTCGAGAGCGACGGGTGCGCTGCCGAGCGGCACGAACACCCGGCCACCGGCAGCCACCGGCCGCTCGGGGAGCGCGTCGAGCTTCGTCCTCCACAGTTCCCCGCCGGCGTCGTCCAGCTTCACCGCCGTGGCCAGCCCGGTCCGCTCGTCCGCCACGTTGATGAACGTGGAGTAGAGGACGCCGTCGACCAGGTCGGTGCCCTTGACCGCCCATTCGGCGCCCGGCGACGGAACCCTGCCCTTCTCCTCGCCGTCCTTCAGTCCGTACGCGACCACACCGTCCGGTCCCGTGACATGGACCTTGTCCCCGGCGACGGCCGGGTACTGAGGCGCGGAGCGCAGCCCGTCGCCCCGGCCCGGCGCCGACCACAGCTTCTTGCCGTCCGCGGCGCTCAGCCCCAGCGCCGCGCCCCCGGAACCGGTGCAGACGAGGACCTCGGGGGAGAGCGCGCAGGCGTCCATGCCCTCGTCGACCTCCGCCGACCAGGGAGACCAGCCGGCCGGTCGGGAGCCCCGGTCCGTGGCCGCCTTGCCGAAGTCGCCCGTGTGCCCCTCGCCGCCGTACGGCAGCACGACCTGGCTCAACGTGGTCGGCTGTCGGGTGCCCGTGCCGGACCCGGTGGTGGGGGTGGCCGAAGGCCCGGCAGCCCCGCCCGTGGAACCGGTCCGCCCGTCGGTCCGGTCGGCGATCACCACGCCCACCGTCGTGAGGACCGCCACGGCGACCGCCCCGGCGACGATCCGCCCCCACGGGCGGCGGCGCGACCGCGGTGCCTCCGCCGTGGGGCGGTAGCCCGCCGCCGTGGGCGAGTAGGGAACCACCGGGCCGATCGTCGGCAGATCCGCCACGCCCGCCCCGGAGGCCGCCGCCTCACCGATCCGCCGCGCGGAATCCCCGTACTCCGCCAGCAACGAGAGCACGCCGCCCGGCCACGGGAAGGCCGCCGGCACCTCGGCCCCCAACAGCTCCACCAGCTCCGCCGCCGACGGCCGCTCCGCCGGGTCGAGCCGCAGGCAGCGCTCCACCACCGGCCGCAACTCCGTCGGCACACCCTCCAGTTCGGCGTCGGCCCGGCTGATCCGGAAGACGACCGACGCCATCTCCTCGTCGTGGAACGGCCCGCGCCCGCTCGCCGCGAACGCCAGCACGGCGCCCAGGCAGAACACGTCCGACGCGGGCACGACCGCCCGGCTGCCGATCAGATGCTCGGGCGACATGAACCCCGGCGAGCCCACCACCAGACCGGTCGAGGTCAGCGCCGTCGCCTCGAAGGCATGCGCGATGCCGAAGTCGATGAGCTTGGGCCCGTCGGCGCCGAGCAGCACGTTCGCGGGCTTCAGATCCCGGTGCAGCACCTTCGACCCGTGCACGGAACCCAGCGCCCGCGCGAGCGCGGCGCCCAGCGCCGTGACGGCGTCGACCGGCAGTGCGCCCGCCCGCGTGACCGCCTCGGCGAGCGAGGGCCCGGGAACGTACTCGGTCGCGAGCCACGGCACGGCCGCGTCCGCGTCGGCGTCGACGAGCAGCGCCGCGTACGGGCTGTTCACCGCCCGCGCGGCGGTGATCTCGCGCCGGAACCGGGTCCGGAAGTCCCCGTCGACCTCCAGGTCCTCCCGCACGGTCTTCACAGCGACCATCCGGTGAGGATCGGCCGTCGGCTCGTCCGCCCGGCTCGCCAGGTGGACCTCGCCCATGCCGCCCGCGCCCAGCCGGGCGAGCAGCCGGTACGGGCCGACGAGACGTGGCGGCTGCCCGGCGGGCAGTGCTTCCAGCACGGAAGTCGTCCTTTCGATGCGCTGCGCGGGTCGATGCGCTACCTGGGAAGTTCGACGGCGGCGAGAACGCCCTGGTCGTAGACGATGTAGGCGATCCCGCCGACGGGCAGCACCTCGGGGGGACGGATCATGTCGGCGAACGGAGTCTCCATCCCGGGCTCCTTCTCGACGCGCGGTCCCGGCGCGCCCGGCACAGGAGTGGTCCTCAGCCCCGTCGGCCTGCCGTCTGCTCCGAGTCGCACGGTGTGGAGCGCGGAGTAGTCGGCCCACACGACCTGGTCACCGGCGAGCAGCGGCGACGACAGCGCCTGCGCGAGTCCGGAGGGCGCGGCCTTCGTCGCGTACGAGCCGAGCTGCTTGCCGTCCCTCGGATCGAGGACCTTCAGCCCGCTGTCGAATCCGACGACCGCGTTCGGACTGATCACGTCGGGGCTCAGCGCTTCGACGGAGGCGGGCAGGCTGCCCTTCGACGCGAGCGTCCCGGCATCGAGGAGATGCATCCGCATCTCCGCATTGGCGAAGTGCGGGGTGCTGACGCAGTACGCACCGGTGCCGAGGACCTTCAGCAGCTCACAGGCCTCGGCCTCGTCGTCGACCTGCCCCCGGACGGCACCGGACTTCCCGTCGTACGCGATCAGGCCGGCGTCGGTCAGGGCGTACACCGTGCCCTTCGCGTAGGCCACGGGCTCGAATTCCTTGATCTCCGAGCGTGGGATGTCGCTGTTGGTGAGCGCCTTGGACCACAGCGCCCTGCCGTCCGCGAGGGAGAAGGCGGTCATCCCGACCTTCTGCAGGTCGACCTCCTCCGTGGTCTTCGTCGCGGCGAAGACCACGCCGTCGGCGACGATCGGACGGCTTGCCTCGCCCTGCGAGCCCAGGGCCTCCTTCTCCCAGCGCACGGTGCCGGTCCGTGCGTCCCGCACCTGGAGGCGGTCGCCGGAGGCGATGACCACCACCTTGTCGTGGACGACCGGGCGCGCCGTGTCGCCGGCGATGAAGACGCCGCCGGTGGGCCCCACGTAACTGAGGTCGTCCCGCTCGTCCTCGACGAGGTCGGCGTCCCACAGCTTCTTCCCGCTCGCGGTGTCGACCGCCTCGTACCGCCCGTCCACCGTCCGGCAGACCACGACCGCCTCTCCGGCCGAGCAGCCGAACGCCGGCGCGGTCAGCTTCGCCTGCCACGGCTTCCAGCCGGCCGGCCGCTGCGCCGCGTTCTGCGGTACGACCCCCGAGGCATCGGGCAGCCCTCGGTCGTCGACACCGGCGATCCGGGGTACGGCGGGCGGCGGGGCGGCCGTGACCGGGGGCTTCTTCCCCTCCTCCGGCCACAGCAGGTACGTCCCGACCCCGCCGGCCACCACCGCGAGGGCCACCACGGCCGCGACCGGCGCGCGGCGCCGCTTCCTCGGGGCCTCGGGCCGGACGGACCCCACCGGCGGCATCGTCGGCAGCTGGTCGATCCCCGGGGAGGGGGCCGGGGCCGGCGCCGCGACCTCCACCAGCGGACCCCCCGCCGCCACCAGCTGCGCGAGCTCGCGCCCGTACTCCCCGATGTGCTCCCGCACGCCCTCGGGCCACGCGGGCCGGCGTGCCCCGCCCAGGAGCTCCGCCAGCTCGGCAGGGGAGGGCCGCTCGGCCGGGGTGAGGCGCAGACAGGCGCCGATCGCCTCGCGCAGCTCCTCCGGCACACGGCTCAGGTCCGCCTCGGCCTGGGAGACGCGGTAGAGGACGGCCGCCACGGGGCCGTCGCCGAAGGGGTCCTCGCCGGTCGACGCGTAGCAGAGGAGCGAGCCCAGGCAGAAGACGTCCGAGGCGCCCGTGACATGGCGCGCCCCGGCGACGTGCTCGGGCGACATGAAGGAGGGGGTGCCGACCATCATTCCGGTGGCGGTCATCGTCGTGGCGCCGTTGCTGCGGGCGATGCCGAAGTCGATCAGGCGGGGCCCGTCGACGGACAGCATCACGTTGCCGGGCTTGAGGTCGCGGTGCAGGACCCCGGCCGTGTGCAGGTCGGCCAGCGCGCGGGCGATCCCGGCGCCCAGCTGCCGTACGGTCGCCACCGGCAGCGGACCGCCGCGCCGTACGGCCTGGGACAGGCTCGGTCCGGGAACGTACGCCGTCGCCAGCCACGGCACCTCGGCGTCCGCGTCCCCGCCCTCCGGAGCGGCCGCCCAGTCGCTCCGTACGAGCCCGGCGACCTTGATCTCGCGCCGGAAGCGGTCACGGAACGCGGAGTCGCCGGCCAGATCGCGCCGTACGGTCTTCACGGCCACGAAGGTGCCCTCGCCGGGCAGCCGGCCCAGGAACACCTCGCCCATGCCGCCGGCGCCGAGCCGCGCCAGCACCTCGTACGGTCCGATCCGCCGCGGCGCGCCCTCGCGCAGTGGTCCCAGCACGCGTGTCATCCCCCCTGTGACGTGACGTCAGGTCCCGATCATTACATGTCCATGAAAGGCGAAGGGCCGGACCCCCGAGGGGGTCCGGCCCTTCGACGGAAGGATCGGGCTCAGCCGGTGTACGGCTTGGCGCTGAGGATCTTCACGGTGGCCTTCTTGCCGTTCGGCAGCTCGTACTCGGCGTCCTCACCGGCCTTCTTGCCGTGCACACCGACCCCGAGCGGGGACTGCGGCGAGTAGGTCTCGATGGTGCCGCTCGCGTACTCGCGGGAGGCGAGCAGGAAGGTCATGGTGTCGTCCTCGTCGCCGTCGAAGGCGATCGTCACGACCATGCCGGGCTCGACGATGCCGTCGTCCGCCGGCGCCTCGCCGACCTTGGCGTGCTCGAGCAACTGGGTCAGCTGGCGGACCCGGAGCTCCTGCTTGCCCTGCTCCTCCTTGGCCGCGTGGTACCCGCCGTTCTCGCGCAGGTCGCCCTCCTCGCGCGCCGCGGCGATCTTGGCGGCGATCTCGGTTCGCGCGGGACCAGACAGGTACTCCAGCTCGGCCTTGAGCTGGTTGTACGCCTCCTGGGTGAGCCAGGTGACGTTGTCGCTGGTCTGGGTCACAGGTGCTCCTCGTAGGTACTGGGAATACAAAGCATCGCCCTACCCAGAAGGATTGTCCTTCCTGGGCGGGCGAAACCACGAGCCTAACAATTAGTGGCGAAAAGGGGGAGGACATAAACCATGAAGATGGCGTCACTCCTGGTCAGCGCGGGAAACGGAGTTCGACACACCACCCGCTCCCTACCCACAGCTACTGGGGGGTACACCCCACGAGCTCGGCGCTCGTCGCCCGCGCGGTGGTCCGGATGGACCAGACCCGGTCGACCCGGTCGGCGGCCTCGTCGACCTTCACGTCCTTGCGGCCCACCTCGGCCCCGTCCTCGGAGCGTGAGCGCAGCGTGCAGACGCCCGTGACGTCGGCGTCCTTGCGCACCTCCAGGTGCACCTGCACCTCGGTGTCGCTCACCACGTCGAACTTGATCATCTCGGCGCTGATCCTGCTCTCGCCGACGTAGTGCCAGCCGAACCAGCCCACGACGCCGAGGAAGAGCGCTCCGAGCACGGCGCCGGCGATCTTGAGCTTGCGGTCGGCGCGCTCGTCCGCGGAGCGGCCGTAGCGCCCCTCGGGCAGCTGCTCTCGCACCGCGCTCATGATCGATCCTCTCGCCGCCGGGGCACCCGGAATTTTCCGCCCCCCGGTTCCGTCACTATAGAGACCTCCCTTCGCGACGAATCACCGAGGACCGTGTCTTGACTGAGCAGCTGCGACTGATGGCCGTTCACGCCCACCCCGACGACGAGTCGAGCAAGGGCGCGGCGACGATGGCCAAGTATGTGTCCGAGGGGGTGGACGTGCTCGTGGTCACGTGCACGGGCGGCGAGCGCGGCTCCATCCTCAACCCGAGGCTCCAGGGTGACGCCTACATCGAGGCGAACATCCACGAAGTGCGCCGCAAGGAGATGGACGAGGCCCGCGAGATCCTCGGGGTCGAGCAGGAGTGGCTCGGCTTCGTCGACTCCGGCCTGCCGGAGGGCGACCCGCTGCCGCCGCTGCCCGAGGGCTGCTTCGCCCTGGAGGACGTCGACACGGCCGCCGGCGAGCTCGTCCGCAAGATCCGCTCCTTCCGTCCGCAGGTCATCACGACCTACGACGAGAACGGTGGCTACCCGCACCCCGACCACATCATGACCCACAAGATCACGATGGTGGCCTTCGACGGCGCGGCGGACGCCGAGAAGTACCCGGAGGCCGAGTTCGGCCCGGTGTTCCAGCCGCAGAAGCTCTACTACAACCAGGGCTTCAACCGACCCCGTACGGAGGCCCTGCACAACGCGCTCCTCGACCGGGGCATGGAGTCCCCGTACGGCGAGTGGCTGGAGCGCTGGAAGGAGTTCCAGCGCAAGGAGCGCGAGATCACCACGTTCGTCCCGTGCGCCGAGTTCTTCGAGACCCGCGACAAGGCCCTGATCGCGCACCGTACGCAGATCGACCCGGACGGTGGCTGGTTCCGCGTGCCGATGGAGATCCAGACGGAGGTCTGGCCGACGGAGGAGTACGAGCTCAGCAAGTCGCTGGTGCCGACCTCCCTCCCCGAGGACGACCTCTTCGCGGGCATCCGCGACAATGCCTGACATGAGCGCACACCTGGCACTGACCCAGCTTGTCCCCTTCGCCGCCGAAGAGCTGGACAAGAACAAGGTGACCCCCGGCGTCCTCGGGTTCGTCGTCTTCGCCGTGATGGCCGTGGCCGTCTGGATGCTGATGAAGTCGATGAACCGCCACATGGGCAAGGTCTCCTTCGACGAGGGCGCGGACCCGAAGGGCGCCACCCCCACGAAGAGCGGCACGGCCCCCCGGGAGTAGCGGCGGACCACCGCGAGTGCGGGTCCTCCCCCCAGGGGAGGACCCGCACCGCGGCGTCGCCTGGGCCCAGACGCCTGGGCTCAGACGGCCGGACCCCAGGCGTCCCCGACCCCAGGCGGCCTCACGCCACCTCCACCGGGACGCCCATCACCTCCCGGGCGTGCCGGTTCGGGACCATGCCCAGGTCCCAGGCCTGCCAGCCCGCGTCGAGCTGGACGCCCCGCTCCAGGACCACGGCGTACGCCTCCGCGCAGTCCTCGACCTTCCCGTCCCGCGTGGGGTGCCGGTCCTCGATCAGCCGCGCCAGCTCCTCCTGGGCGACGACCGTGCCCACCTCCGCGCCGCCCGGAGAGCCGTACGGGAGCAGCGTGCAGCGCAGGAAGCGGGCCCAGTCGGCGCCCCGCCGGTCGTCGTACGACAGGAAGAGGCCGGTGGCCTCCGCGCACAGCTCCAAGGCCTGCGCGACCTTCCCGTTCCCGGCGTCGACGATCGCCAGTTCCAGGCAGGTCCAGGCCTCGCCGTGGGCGACCCCGATACGGTGGAAGTCCGCCCGCGCGTCGACCAGCAGCTGCCGGGCGAAGCCGGAGTTGCGCAGATTGCCGGTCTGGGCCGCGCGCTGATCGCGGGTGACCCGCCCCGAGTGGTGCCGGGCGCAGGCGAGCCCGTACACGTCCCGCATCCGGGAGAACATCGTGCGCGCCCGCTCCAGCTCCCGGACCGCCTGATCCAGGTCGCCGCGCTCCTCCAGCGCATGCCCCAGGTAGTACAGCGTCCACGCCTCGCCGCGCGCGTCCTCCTGGTCGCGATGGCGGGAGAGCGCCTGCCGCAGGCCGTCGACCGCCGGCGCGATCTCGCCCTCGACGAGCCGGGCGCGGGCCAGCTGCGTCAGCGCCCACGCCTCGCCGCGCCCGTCGCGGGTGCGGCCGTACTGGTCGAGGGCCGCGTGCAGCTCGGCGTCGGCCCGCTCCACGTCGCCCATCCGCAGACACACCTGGCCCAGCTGGAAGTGGGCCCACGCCTCGCCGTGCAGGGACTCGTTCTCCCGGTGCAGCTCCAGGGCCGTGCGCAGCAGGGCCAGCGCCTCGGCCAGGTTCGCCCGGTCCCGCTCGACGGCCGCCAGGGCATGCAGGGTCCAGCCCCGGTCGGCGGCCAGCGACTCCGGCTCCTGGAGCGCCAGCGCCTCCCGCAGCTTCGCCGACGCCTCCGCCAGATTGCCCTGGTGGTGCAGGGTGATCCCGAGCGAGCAGAGCGCGAGCGCGGCCCCCGCGTCCTGGTGCGCCTCCTGGTAGAGCGAGACCACCGAGGTCAGCGTGGTGCGCGCCTTGTCGAGCTCGCCGAGCTGCCGGGCCGCGATACCGGTCCGCCACTGCACCGACCGGGACAGCAGCCCCTGACCGACCGCGTCGGTCAGCTCGTTGATCTCGCCGAGCCGGTACAGGTCGCCGCGCAGCAGGCAGTAGTCGCAGAGCGCGCCGAGCAGATTCAGTACGGTCTGCTGGTCGACGCCCTCGGCGTGCCGCAGCGCCGCCGTGATGAAGCTCGACTCGTCGTCCAGCCAGCGCAGGGCCGCCTCCAGCGAACCGAAGCCGTGCCCGCCGAAGCGGTCCGCGCGGGTCGACATCTTGCCGTCGACCATCCGGATCACCGCGTCCGCGAGCTCCGCGTAGTTCTGGATCAGCCGCTCCTGCGCCGCCGCGATCTCCGCCGCGTCCTCCTCGTCGTGGAGCCGGGCGGCCGCGAAGCCGCGCACGGAGTCGTGCAGCCGGTAGCGCTCTCCCCGGACGTGGTCCAGGAGCCCCGCGTCGGCCAGCTCCCGCAGCAGCCGGGCCCCCTCCTGCCCGCTCGCGCCGAGCAGCGCACCGGCCGCCGCCGCGCCCAGCGAGGCCCGCCCGGCGAGCGCGAGCCGCCGCAGCAGCCGCCGCCCGTCCTCGTCGAGATCGGTGAAGTACCGTACGGAAAGCGCCCGTTCGAGGGCAGCGGGTCCCCAGTCGGGACGGGCCAGCAGGTCCGCAAGATCGCTCATCGAACGGCCGCCCAGCGAGGAGCCGGCCACCCGCAGCGCCAGCGGCAGACCGCCGCACAGCTCCCGGATCCGCTCGAAGGCCTCGGAGTCGTACGGACCGGGGTCCGGCGCCTCGGCCGCCTCCCGCAGCAGCTCCTCCGCACCCGCCGCGTCCAGCGCCGCCACCGGCAGCCGGTGCACGGCCGCCGGCACGTCGGGCGCGAGGTCCAGCGGCTCCCGGCAGGTGACCAGGACCAGACTGTCCGAGCGCTCCGGCAGCAGCGTGCGGACCTGCTCCGCCTCCACCGCGTCGTCCAGGATCACCGTCACCGGCAGCCCGGTCAGATGCTGGTGATACAACTCCGCCAGCCTGCGCACCTGTTGCTCGGCCGAGGAGCGCTCGCGGAACAGCAGCTGCTCGCGCGGAGCGCCCAGCCGGTTCAGCAGATGCAGCAGCGCCTCCCGGGTCGACAGCGGCTTCTCGCCGCGCGTCCCGCCGCCCCGCAGGTCCACCACGCATGCACCGCGGAACTGGTCCCGCAGTGCATGCGCCGCCCGCACGGCCAGAGTCGTACGGCCCGAGCCCTGCTCCCCGTACAGCATCACGACCGTCGGCCGGGTCTGTGTCGACGCCCGGCCCGCCTGTACCCACTGGGTGATCTGGGCCAGCTCCGCGCGCCGCCCCGCGAACGGCCCGCCGGGGTCCGGCAGATGGCCGAACGACTGCTCCAGGACCGTCCGCCGGCGGGCCGCCGCGCTGCGGTCCGCGCCGCGCAACTGCGTCACGACCTTCTGCGGCGGCTTCTGCGTGCTCGCGATCAGCACGCGCTGCTGGTCGAGGAAGGGGCGCACGCCCCGTACCTCCAGCGCCGTCAGCCACTGCAGCCGCAGCTGCTCGGGCCCGCCCGGCTGACCCAGCGCGCCCGCGCGGCGGTGCGCGGCGGGCCAGTGCGCGGCCGTCACCTTCAGGACGGTCGCCGCCGCGCCCGCCACCGCCACCACGGCTCCGGCGCCGAGCGCCGTCCCGGCCGCCGTGCCGAGCGCCAGGTCCGCGCCGAACGCCGCCGCGGCGGCAACGGCCGTGACCAGCACGGGAGTTCCCACCGTCTGTCTGCTGAACCGATCCGCCAGGGACTGCCGCCCGGCCTCCGCCTCCTCCAGCGCACGCAGATACGTCTCGTACTCCTCGCCCGCACTCGTCGCCATGGTGTCCAGCGCGGCCCGACCGCGCGCCAGCAGTGCCGTGGAGTCGGAGCGGCCTCCGGAGCGCCGCACCTCCTCCTCCACGGCGCGTGCCAACAGCCGCTCGGCATCGGCCCGGTGGCTGTCCCGCATGTGCGTCCCCCTCCGAGAGCTTCCGGTTCCGCCGACAAGTGTCCTGCGTGACGCGCGTCGGCGCGAGGGAGCGGGGCGATCGGCCTCCCGAACGCCTGCCCCCCGACCCCGCGTCCGATGGCGTTCATCTGCCGAATACCGCGTCCGAGTGACGACCCGGAACCAATCCTTTCGCGGCCAGTTGATCAGCGTGCTTCGGCTAACGGAGCGTTCCAGGGCCCTCGAGCTCAAGAAGGAAGACTCGTGATCAAGAAGGTTCTTGCTACGGCGGCGGTTGCGGCCACGGTCGCCGGTATGTCCGCGACGACCGCGATGGCGGCCGGCAACGACGGCGCCAGCGCCAATCTCATCGGCAACCAGTCGAAGCAGTCCATCGGCAGCAACTCGACCGACGGCTACTTCAGCCCGAACTTCGGTCTCGTCAACGGCGGTGTCCTGCACTGCTTCGACATCCAGAAGCTCCAGGCGCAGGTGCCGATCGACGCCCTCATCGGCGTCGGCGTCCCGATCCAGGACGTCCTCGGCAACCCGCAGGCCAACCAGACCTGCACCCAGAACTCCGTGCAGCAGAAGGGCGACGACGCCCTGTCGCACATCCTGGGCGAGGTCCTCTCCCAGAACGGGAACGTCGGCGGCTGACGCCACCGGTTCCGCTGAAGCGGCCCCCGTGCACGCCTCACCCGGAGGGCGGGAACGGGCGGGTTGCGGATAATTTGCCCCCGACGCGCACCCC
>NZ_JBHTTQ010000083.1:0-33595 GCF_042794475.1 Streptomyces sp. NPDC056527 | reverse complement strand
AGGCAGTCGTTCCGCCACGCGCGGGCGACTGCCTCCGGCGCCCCGCCATGGCAAGCGATGCCCCATATGATCGCTTTTCATGGGAGAGGTCCGTTTGTCCACCGAAGGAACGCCCCGGGGCACCGTCCGTTCGCGGCGCAGCGCCGCGTTCGCCGTCTGGTACCTGCGCGCCGTCACGTTCATCAACTTCCTGAGCGCCGTGTGGGTCTCGCTCGGCCAGGACCTGCGCAGACACAACACGGACAACTACTTCACTCCGTACATGCTGACCGCGGGCTTCGCCTCGGGCGTCTTCACGCTCTTCCTGGCGATCACCATGCGCCGCCGCAAGCGCGCCGCCTGGATCCTCAACATCGTCCTCAGCGGACTCTTCCTCGCGCTCTTCGCCCTCGCGATGGCCTTCCCCGAGATCCGGCAGCACGCCCAGAACTGGATCTCGCTCGTCCTGACCGCCGCGTTCGTCCTCGCGCTGCTGCTCGGCCGCAAGGAGTTCTACGCGAAGGGCGACCGCTCCAACCCGCTGGCCGCCGCCGTCGTGGCGGTCGGCGGACTGCTCGTCACCTCACTGCTCGCCGCCGTCCTGGTCACCGTCACCAACACCGAGTCCGGCGGCTCCACCTTCCTGGAGCGCTGGCGGTACGGCGTGATGCGGCTGATCACCCTGGCCGCCGACGACTCGCGCTTCGACGGGATCTCGACGCCCGGCTGGGTCGACGTCACCATCAACGTGCTGTCCACGCTCCTGATCATCGCCGTGCTCTACGCGGCGTTCCGCTCGCGCCGGGCCGTCGACCCGCTGACGGAGGGGGACGAGGAGAAGCTGCGGCTCCTGCTCGACAAGTACGGCGACCGCGACTCGCTCGGCTACTTCGCGCTCCGCCGCGAGAAGAGCGTCGTGTGGTCCCCCAGCGAGAAGGCCGCCATCGCCTACCGGGTGGTCGGCGGGGTCTCGCTCGCCTCCGGCGACCCCATCGGCGACCCCGAGGCATGGCCGGGGGCGATCGAGCCCTGGCTGGCCGAGGCGCGTGAGCACGGCTGGGTCCCGGCCGTCATGGGCGCCTCCGAGGAGGCCGGCACCATCTACGCCCGGCACGGTCTTGACGCCCTGGAGCTGGGCGACGAGGCGATCGTGGAGACCGACGAGTTCACCCTCGACGGGCGCGCGATGCGCACGGTGCGGCAGGCGTTCAACCGGGTCAAGCGGGCCGGGTACGAGGTGCGGATCCGACGGCACGAGGACATCCCCGCCGACGAGATGGACGCGCTGCTCCGCAAGGCCGACGACTGGCGTGACGGGGCCACCGAACGGGGCTTCTCCATGGCGCTCGGCAGACTCGGCGACCCGAGGGACGGCCGGTGCGTGATGCTGGAGTGCACCGACGGGCAGGGCGAGCTGAAGGCGGTGCTGTCCTTCGTGCCCTGGGGCCCCAAGGGCCTCTCGCTGGACCTGATGCGCCGTGACCGCGACTCCGAGAACGGCCTGATGGAGTTCATGGTCATCGAACTCCTCCAGCGCGCGAAGGAGATCGGGATCACGCAGGTGTCGCTCAACTTCGCCATGTTCCGTTCCGTCTTCGAACGTGGCTCGAAGCTCGGGGCGGGACCCGTGCTGAGGATGTGGCGTTCGCTGCTCAGCTTCTTCTCCCGCTGGTGGCAGATCGAGTCGCTGTACCGCGCCAACGCCAAGTACCGACCGATCTGGGAGCCCCGCTTCATGCTCTTCGAGAAGAGCGCCGACCTGCTGCGCATCGGCCTCGCCGCGGGCCGCGCCGAGGGCTTCCTGGAAGCCCCCGGGCTGCCGAAGTGGATGCACCGCAAGCACCTGGAAGGCCGGCGTTGAGGGCCACCGTCCGGGACTTCGCGCACCGCGAGTGGGGCCCGCTCCACACCGCCGTACGGACCGCGCTCGTCACGAGGAAGTGGGGCGCCATACCGATGACGGTGGCCGCCGTCTGCCTCACGGCCCTCTTCCAGCTGGTCCAGAACCAGGACTGGGGCTACCAGCCCGTCCAGAACATCGGCTCGGTCCGGGCCGAGGACCCGCTCTGGCTCGCCCTGCTGCGCACCCCGCTCTCGCTCTTCGTCCCGGCGCTCGACCTGCCGGTGTGGGGCGCGCTGGCCCAGGTCCTGCTGGTGTTCGGCATCGCCGAGATATGCCTGGGGCGGTGGCGGACTCTCGCCATCGCCTATCTGGCGACGCTGGCCGGGACGATGTACGCGCGGGTGGGCATCGCGCTCGGCCCGGACAGCCCTCTCGGGCTGCCCGCCTCGGACGCCCGGGTCGTCGACACCGGCCCCTCGGCCGCCGTGGTCGGCCTCGCCGTCTACGTCTGCTGGCGTTACCGGGCCCGCTGGACCGGGGCACTGGTGATCGTCGCGATGGTCGTGGAAGTGCTGGTCAAGAGCAACCTGGCGGGCAAGGAGCATCTGGCGGCGATCGCCGCGGTGCTGGTGCTCGTGGCGGTCACCGCCTGGCGCGAGCGCCGTCAGCCGCCGTCGGCCCCCGATCCGGAGCCGCGGCCGGGGACCCGCTCCTGGAAGCCGCCGATCACGTCCTGAGTGCGCCGGCGGACCCGGTCCCAGCGCCGGTCGTGCCGGTAGGTGCGCAGCCGGGACTTGGCGCGCGCCCGGTGGCGCCGGCGGTAGAAGTGCCGGGACCACCAGGAGCCGGGCCGGGCGAGCCGTACCGCTCCGACGATCGCGACGAACGGCACCAGGGTGCCCAGCACCGCGATCCGGAACTTCCCCTTCACCAGGGCGATCAGGACGAAGAGGAAGTTCACCACGATGGTGAGGACGACCGTGGCCCGGTTCTGGCGCTCGTCCGGGGTGAGTTCGTTGACGCCGAGCGGCGAGAAGCCGCCGAGGACCAGCACCACAAGCGCGGCGGTCAGGACGACCACCTCGACGCTCTTGCGGCCCTGATCGCTCCAGTAGACGTCGTCGAGGTGGAGGATCAGCGCGAACTCGTCCAGGACGAGGCCGGCGCCGATCCCGAAGACCGCCGCGAAGACACAGGCGGTGACCCCCTCCCGGCCACTGGCGACCGCGCCGAAGCCACCGACGACGGTGAGGACGACACCGGGAACGACATGGTGGATGTGCAGCCCCCCGGCGGACTGCACATTGCCGAACGGGCCCTTCCCCGCCCTGATCATCCGCACGATCGTCCGCGTGACCAGGAAGGTCACCACGAAGGAGAACAGGGCGATGAGCAGCGGGAGCTTCCCGGGCTCGACGAAGTTGGTGTACAACCAGTGACCCATGCCACCTGCTTCCGATATGTACCTGATGCGCAATTTACAAGGTAGCGCGCTGCCTTACCCTGCCCGGATGGACGGCCTGCGTTTCGCCTTCGGCACCCTCACCGTGCTCCCCGCCCGCATCACCCGATGGGACCGGGACGCGGCACGCGCCGGCATGTTGTGGGCCCCGCTCGCGGGCCTCGTCGTGGGCCTCTTCTCCGCGGCGCTCGGCGGACTGTTCCTGCTGTTCGGCTCCGGCCCGCTGCTCGCGGCCGTCGTCACCGCAGCCGTACCGGCGCTGATGACCCGGGGCCTGCACCTGGACGGACTCGCGGACACCGCGGACGGGCTCGGCAGCGCCAAGCCCGCGGGGGACGCGCTGCGGATCATGAAGCAGTCGGACATCGGCCCGTTCGGTGTCATCGTGCTGCTCTTCGTCCTGCTCGCCCAGGTCGCCGCGCTGTACCGGCTGTACGAGGAGGGCTGGGCGTACGGCACGGTCGCCGCCGCGCTCGCCGCGACCGTCGCCCGCCTCGCCCTCACCCACGCCTCCCGCCACGGCGTCCCGGCGGCCCGCCCGGAGGGCCTGGGCGCCATGGTCGCCGCCACGGTCCCGGTGCGCTCGGCCGCGCTGGTCACCGGGGGCGTCCTCGTCCTGTGCGCCGCGGCGGGCGCGCTCTTCTCCCCGTACGACGCGATCCGCCACGTCCTGGCGGCAGCGGCGGGGCTCGGCGCCGCGGCGCTGCTGCTGCGCCGGTGCGTGCGGAGGTTCGGCGGGGTGACCGGCGATGTGTTCGGAGCGGTGGAGGAGACGGCCGGAACGGTGGCGCTCGTCGCCCTGACGCTGGGGTGATCGTTCCGTGACCCGCCGCAGGGCAACCTTCCGCGGGTCCGCCCGGTCATGAAGGCGTGATCAGACGCCTTGCCCGTACCGCTGCCGCGCTTGCCGCCGCCTCCCTCTCGCTCACCGCCTGCGGCGGCGGCACCGACGACAGTGGGGCCGCGAAGCCGGCCGCCCACCCCGTGTTCTCCGAGCCGATCGACCGGCAGGTCTTCCTCGCGCTGCGCCACACACAGAAGGCCGGCAGCGCCGAGCTCCGCCAGACCGTCACCTTCACCTCCCGGCAGGGAGAGGCGGTCCAGACCCTCACGGGACGCGTGGACTTCACCGGCAGCCGGGGCGAGGCGGCGAGCAGCTGGCGCGTTCCCCGGCAGTTCCCGGAGGACGCGCGCGCGACGATCCTCGGCTCCCTGCCGGGTCGGACCACCGGCGACACCTCCAGCCGGTACACGGTGGACACCCAGACCATCCACTACCGCCCCGCCTCGGCCGGCTACTGGCTGCGGTACTCGGGCGACATCAAGCCGCTCTGGGGCGTCGACTCGATCAGCCATCTGCGCGGCTCCGAGGCCGCGGTCGGCGGCACGCTCCTGGAGGCGCTCGGGACCGCGGAGGCGACGGCGCAGTCGGGCACGGCGGGGCGTTCGTACACCGCCACGTTCCCTCTGGCGGCGGCCATGAACCTCTTCCCGTACGACCTGCGGAAGGAGTTCGTCCCCAGACCGCTGAACCACACCGTGAGGACCCCACCGATCCCGGTGACCGTCGACGTCGACGCGGACGGCCGGATCACCCGTGCCCGGGCCGATCTGTCCGCCCTGCTCAGCAAGGAGAAGGACAGCGCCCTCGCGGAGGTCACCGCGCTCCACGCCGAGCTCACCCTCGGCGGATTCGGCGCCTCGAAGCCGACCGCCGCGGCGACGCCCGCCGAGCACACCCTGGACGCGGGCACGGCGGTGGTCGCCACGTACGACGCCAAGTCCGGGGACTGCATGGACTTCAACACCGGTCTGCGTCAGCACCGGTTGGTGACGCGGGTGCCCTGCACCGGCGCCTACGACGGCAAGGTCCAGGGGCAGCACAAGCTCGCCGGTGACTGGCCCGGGACCGGGTCGGCGATGGACCGGGCCAAGCGGGCGTGCGCGGACGTGGCCGGCGACCGGTCCTGGTACACGTGGTCGACCGAGCGGGAGTGGACGGACAAGGGCGAGGGCCGGGCCACCTGCTACACCGTCACCCGCGACTGACCGTCGGTCCCCGGGTCATCGGGCCGGCTCCAGGGCATGCGGGAGCGTGCCCCACGGGTGGGCGCCCGCGCCCGGGACCGCGCAGTGGACGCGGGTGGTCGGCAGGGCCTCGCGAGGGGCCGCGTAGACCAGGTGGCAGTAGTGGTCGGCGACCGGGAGGTCGAGGGCCCGGTAGGAGTCCCAGGGGCCCTCGAAGGTGACCAGCAGATCGGCGAGCGCGGCGTAGCCGGGGTCGGGATGGGCGCCGTGGTTCAGCACCAGTGTCCGGGCCCCGGCGGCACGGGCGGCGACGCCGATGCGCCGGAAGTGGTCCAGGGCCTCGGGAGCGGTCGGCACCTGGTCGAGGAACGCCCCGTCGGCGCCGTACCAGTCGCGGTGGCGGAGCAGATCGGCGACGACCTCGCCGTGCGGCCGGCGGCCGTACGCGGTGTCGACGTAGCCGAGCACCCGCGCCCCGGCGGCGCGCAGCCGCTCCGCGACGGCGGCGAAGGCGGGATCGCGTCTCTGCCCCGCGCCGCTCGCGGGGTTGAGGACGACGCCGTACAGCGACGGCGCGGCCTCGATCACGGCGTCCCAGGCATCCGGTCGCTCGGCGGGATGCTCGTAGAAGGGCACGAGCAGGGAAGGGTTCACGGACGTCCCCTAGGCGCGGTGTGCTGTCGGGCGTATGAGCAGGGCGCCGGCCAGGACGGCCAGGACGGTGGCCGCCAGGCCCGCCGCGACCGGGCCGGCCGTCGGGGTGAGCATCTGTGCCACCGCGGCGAGCGTGCACACGGCGGCCGCGCCGCGGACCGCGCCGAATGCCTGGAGGAGCAGGGCGAGCCAGAGCACGATCCCGACGAGCAGCAGGCCCAGGAGCCGGAGACCTGCGAGGGCCGGGGCGCCCGGCCACAGCAGCGTTCCGACGGAGGCCAGGGCGAGCAGGACGGCGAGATACGCGCCGAGGCAGTGCGCCAGTGTCCCCGCCGCCGCCCGGCGGAACGCGCGGGCGCTGGTGAGGGTGCGCAGCCCGCTGAGGGTCTCGCGGCGGAAGCGGTGCAGCAGCCACTCGGCGGGCCCCATCGACAGGGTGAGCGCGACCACGGGCGCGGCGCCCGTCACCAGGGCGTCGCCGACCCCCGCGTACAGCACGAGCAGGCCGGTGCCGAGGCCGAAGAGGCCGTACGGGAGGGAGGCGATGAGTGGCGGGCCGGACCGCGGCCTCGGCCCTGGGCGCAGTACGACCGCCGCGAAGGTGACCGTGGCCGCCAAGGAGAGGACGAGCAGCCCGGAGCGGAGGGCGTGCGGGAGGTCGTACCAGAACGCTGGCACCGCTCCGGCGAGTGGCAGCAGGGCGCAGAGCAGGGCGCGTTCGCGGCCGAGGACGAGCAGGACGGTAGCGGCGCCGAGGTAGAGGGACTGTCCGGCGGCGAACGCGACGACGCGCCACGCGCCGGGCCCGGCGGACGCGAGGGCGACGGCCGATCCGACGAGGGCGCCCGCCGGGGCGCCGAGGAGCAGGGCGCGGGCGGCGGCCCCGCGATCGCCGAGGCCGAGCCAGGAGTACGCGCGATGGGCCAGGGCCTGGTTCCACACCCACCCGGCGACTGCCGACGCGAGCAGCGGGCCCTTGCCCGGCCCGGCGAGGAGCGGCGCCGCGAGGACGTACGCGAGGCCGGGCAGGGCGAAGACGAGTCCGCGCAGCAGACAGCCGACGAGCCCGGTGTGCCAGGGCCCGCTGGGCGGGACCTCCGGCTGGGGGTGACGCCGCTCCACGCGCGCGTAGAGGTCCTCGGCGAGCGCGAAGGAGTCGGCGCGCCCGTAGGTGAGGCGGATGTGGTCGTCGGTCATGCCGTCGGATTCCAGGATCGCTGCTATCTCGTCGGGGTGCACGGCGCCGGCGGCCAAGGCGTCGAACCGCGCGGCGAGTTCGTCGATCGGGTCGACGGCGAGGGGCCCCTGGTCGAGCGGATCCCGATCGAGCCGGTCCCGTACCGAGGCCCCCTGCTCGGCGCCCGACCCGCGCGGGCGCGGGACCACCGGCAGGGTGTCCCGCATCGTGCCGTTCTTCAGCCACAGTGAGCCGCTCACGACAGGGAACCTCCGCCGACGAGTTCCTGGCGCCAGGGGTCGGTCAGCCGCACGGTCCAGTCCGTCCCGGCGTCGAGATCGTCCAGGGGCGTGACGGGCTCTCCGGCGAGTTCGCGGTAGATCTGACGGAAGCCGTCCACGGAGCGGTGCAGGGTGAAGCGGTCGACGACCCGCTGCCGGGCCCTGCGGCCCAGTTCGGCCCGCCGCTCCCCGTCGCTCAGCAGTTCCGTCATGGCCGCCGCCAGCACGGCGGGTTCGCGGGGCGGGACGACGAGTCCCGTGTCGCCGACGGCCTCCCGTACCCCGCCCACGTCCGTGGACACCGTGGCCCGTCCGCAGGACATGGCCTCGATCAGGGAGAAGGGGAAGCCTTCGCTGATCGAGGACAGCGCCACCACGCTCCCCGCCGCGTAGGCGCCGGCCACGTCGGAGACCCGGCCCTCGAAGGTGATGCCGTCGGTGACGCCCAGCTCGGCCGCCAGCTTCTCCAGACGGGTCCGGTAGTCCTCGTTCCCGGCCGGTACCGGGCCGAACAACCTCAGCCTCAGCTCGGGGAGTTCGGCCCGGCAGATCGCGTACGCCCGGATCAGCGTCTCCAGGTCCTTGATGGGGTCGATCCGGCCGCACCAGCTGAGCGTGGGCGTCTCCGGCTCGGGCCCCGCGTAGGGGAAGGCATGCGGATCGACGCCGTTGTAGACGGTCCGGATGCGCGCGGCGGGCGCGCCGCCGCGCTCCTCCCAGCGCCGGTTGTACTGGTTGCAGGGGGTGATCAGGTCTGCCTTGCGGTAGCCGAGGGTGTTGAGCTCGCGGTAGAAGCCGAGCATCAGGGCCTTGACGGGCCAGCGTTGGGCCTCGGTGCGGTAGCCGAGGTAACGCTCTCTCAGATAGATGCCGTGTTCCGTGAGCAGGAAGGGCACTCCCTCGAAGCGCTGGGCCGCGAGCGCCGGCAGCGTCGCGAGGCCGCTGGAGACGGCGTGCGCGACGCCGCTGCCGGATATCCGGGCGGCGAGCGGCCGGAGCGCGTGCTCCAGCAGGTCGGTGGCGGTCAGCGCGTCGTGGACGGTGGGCCGGGCCGCGGCCGTCGGCAGATGCGGCATGGTCCAGATCCACATCAGGGAGCGCAGCATGCTCTCCGAGCGCAGGGCCGCAGTGAGCCCTCCGCGTCGGGCGAGTTCGGCCAGGGCGTAGAGGCCCTCGCCGAAGTCGCAGCCGGCGCTGGGATCGAGTATCGAGAGCAGGAAGCGCTCATAGGTGTCGACCAGGCGACGGCGTGCCCGCCCGCGCGGGGCCCGCCCCCGCTCCGGGGCGAGGCCCCAGAGCGGGAAGGCGGTGTGCCGTCGGACGTTGGACGGCAGCTCCCAGGTGACCGGTTCGCGGCCACTGCCGGTGAGGGCGAGGACCTCGAAGTCGACCTCGGGCATCCCCCGGACGAGCTGGTCGCACCAGGTGCTGACTCCCCCGTGGACATGCGGATAGGTGCCTTCCGTGAGCATGGTGACGTGACGGCCACTGCTCGGCATGTGCGTTTCCCCCAGAACGTACGGTCAGTGGTCAGTGCGCGAGACGGTCGGCGGGTCTCAGACGGTCGGGAGCCGGAGCGTGGTCGCGCTCTGCAGAGCCTCCGGGGCCGTCCAGGCCGAGCGCGTTCCGGCGTACGCCGTCCCGAACACCGCCGTGCCGAGGATGAGTTGCTTGCGCGTTCCCTCGGGGACGGTGATCGGCGCGGTCACGCCCGCGGGCGCCTTGACGGTCACGGTCGTACCGATGCGGTACGCGGTGACCTGGCCGGCCGCGAGCGCCTGGTCCCATGCGGCACGGCGGTTCAGCTCCGTGCCGACGTCACGCTGACGGGGGTTCACCAGCGGGGTGTTGTCGGCGAAGAGGGCCCGGTAGTCGGCGAGGACCTGGTCGAGGACGGGGTAGAGGATGCGCTCCTCGGCGAGGTTGGACTGGTGGACGTAGTGCGGGCGCGGGTCGTTCGCCACGATGTGGGCGAGGGCCGTGCGCGCCTCCTGCGGGACGATGTGGGAGGCGTACCCGGTGGCGGTGTCGAGCGGGGCGGGCAGGCAGGTGGAGGCCGGGTTGGACTCGCAGATGCCGCTGCCGCCGTCGGCGCGGGAGGTGTAGATCCAGTTGTACTCGTCGGCCATCTCGGCGGCCGTTCCCACGTTGTAGTACACGTTCATGGGGTGGCGCGGGACGGTCTTCGCGGCGCCGACCGCGCGCTGCTGGGGCTCCCGGGAGTTGTCGCTGGCGATCCACTTCACGCCGTTGTCGGCGAGCGCGCCGGCCAGGTTCGGGTTGTCGGCGCCCTGCTGCGGAAGGGTCTTCAGACCGGAGTGCTCGCCGGTGACGAGTTCGGTGCGGTCGACGGAGATCCCCTTGGCGACCGCCCAGTTGTGGTTGTCGCGGATCTGTCCGGAGATCACGCTGCGGCTCGTCCACAGAGTGGCCCCGGTGGCGTTCTTGGCGCACTGCCAGGGAACGGTGCTGTTGTCCTGGACGCAGCCGAGGAAGGGGTGGGTGTAGGTGTGGTTCACCCAGCGGTACTGGGCGCGGTCGGCGATCAGCTGGGCGGCGAGCGGGTCGGTGCCACCGTGCTCGGTCTTCCACTGCTCGCCCTGGCCGCCGTTGTAGACCATGTCGAGGGTGAAGCCGGAGGACTTCTGCCAGGCGGCCGCGTACCGGGCGTCCTCGGCGGTCATCCGGACGGGGTTCTCGCCCTCGCCGTCGCCGCCCACGCAGTCGAAGTCGCCGGGGGTGCAGTTGCGCTCCGCGTCCCAGCGGGCGTCGGGGGCGAGGACGTCGTCGACGTGGACGGAGAAGTAGCTGCGGCTCTGGCCGAGGTGGACGCCCTGGGTGAGCCATTCGACGATGCCGCGGGCGAGCGCCCGGAACTGTCGCTGGTACTGGTTGTAGGCGAAGGTGACGACCAGTTCGCGGCGCCCGTCGTGGGCGTACTCGCCGATCAGGCTGGCCCGGCCGCCGCCGTCGACGGGGATGTCGAGGTAGCTGGTGTAGCCCTCGCGCGGCCGGCCCGCGTAGCCGTAGCTCTCGGCGATCGCCGGGTCGTTGTCCTCGAAGGTCAGCGGCCCGTCCAGGTGGCGGAAGGGCCCGGCCCGGCCGGCCGCGGTGACGGAGGCGGCGGCCCCGTCGAGGGGACCCGACAGACCCCCGTCACTGGTGTAGTCGAGCCCGACGCCGGGGTGGGCCCAGGTGTACGCGTCGACCTGCGGGATGCCGAACGTCTTCTCGTACGCGGTGAGGGCCGCCTGCTCCGCGGAGTCGGGGCCGAAGGCGGACTCGTGGGGCAGGACGACGCCCTGGAACTTGGCCCGGGGGCGGCCGGAGACCGTGTCGCTGAGGAACCCGGCGGTGATGACCGGACGGCCGGAATCGGCCAGATCGACCCGGCGGTACGGGACACCGGTGGAGCGCAGTTCGGAGGTGATCGCCTCCACGGCGCTTCCGCCGTCGTCCACGACCAGGACGGTGAGGTCGATCCGCGGAACCGTCTCGGCGGCACTGGCCGCCGCGGACGGGATGACGGTGGCCAGGAGCGCGGCGGCCAGCAGGGATGCCGTCCTGGCTGATCTGGGCATACGGGATCCGGCAGAGTCCATCTGGTGGTGTCCCCCCTCGACAGGCCCGACCGGATAGGGAGGACCTGTGGAGATGATGCGGATGATGCAAAGGAGCGGCTGCTGCCCTTGCGCGAATGAGGCGAGTGTGACCGAGCTCTCCGACACTGAGGGGTAAACGTGAAAGAGACACCACGGATGAGTGAATCACCGTCGCCGTGAGCGAACACGAAGAGCGAGCGTAGGCTCGTTCTCGGCGGTTCCCGGGCCGAAATACGATGCGGCGGGCACGGTCGACCCATCCCTCGACCGCCACAGAACTCAATGGAAGCGAGATTTCACCACCGTGACTGCTCTCACTCTCAGCACTGCCGGCGCGGCGACGCTGCGCGCCGACGTCCTTGTCGTCGGCGTAGCGAAGTCCGGAAAGGGTCTGCTCGTCGCCCCGGGCGCCGAGGCCGTTGACCAGGCGTTCGACGGCAAGCTCGCGGCCGTCCTGGAGACCCTGGGCGCCGCGGGTGCCGAGGGTGAGGCCACCAAGCTGCCCGCCCCCGCCGGCCTCAAGGCCCCCGTCGTGCTCGCCGTCGGTCTGGGCTCCGCCCCCGAGGACGGCCAGGCGTACGGCGCCGAGACCCTGCGCCGCGCCGCCGGCACCGCCGCCCGCACCCTGAACGGCACCAAGAAGGCCGCCTTCGCGCTGCCGGTCACCGCGGCCGAGGACGCCGAGGCGATCGCCGAGGGCGCCCTGCTCGGTGCGTACGCCTACACCGCGTACCAGGAAAGCAAGAACGGCAAGGACGCGAAGAAGCCGCTGGCCGAGGTCGCCCTGCTCGGTGCCAAGCCGCGCGACAAGGCCTTCAAGGCCGCCGCCGAGCGCGCGCTGGCGCTCACCGAGGAGATCAACCGCGCCCGCGACCTGATCAACATGCCGCCGAACGACCTCTACCCCGAGACGTTCGCCGCCATCGTCACCGCCGCCGGCAAGGAGCACGGCCTCAAGGTGCAGGTGCTCGACGAGAAGGCGCTCGACAAGGGCGGCTACGGCGGCATCCTCGGCGTCGGCAAGGGCGCGGTCCGCGGCCCGCGCCTGGTCAAGATCGCCTACACCCACCCGGAGGCGGAGAAGACCCTCGCCCTCGTCGGCAAGGGCATCACCTACGACTCGGGCGGCATCTCCCTGAAGCCGGCCGGCCACAACGAGACGATGAAGTGCGACATGAGCGGTGCCGCCGCCGTGTTCGCCGCGGTCGTCGCCGCCGCCCGCATCGGCCTGGCCGTCAACGTGACCGGCTGGCTGGCGCTGGCCGAGAACATGCCGTCGGGCTCGGCCACCCGCCCCGGCGACGTGCTGCGCATGTACAGCGGCAAGACCGTCGAGGTCCTCAACACCGACGCCGAGGGCCGGCTCGTCCTCGCCGACGCTCTGACCAGGGCCTCGGAGGAGAACCCTGACGCGATCGTCGACGTGGCGACCCTGACCGGCGCGATGGTGCTGGCCCTGGGCAACCGGACCTTCGGCATCATGGCCAACGACGACGACTACCGCACCGCGATCCACGAGATCGCCGAGGAGGTCGGCGAGCAGTCCTGGCCGATGCCGCTCCCGGCGGACCTGCGCAAGGGCATGGACTCCCCGACCGCGGACATCGCGAACATGGGCGAGCGGATGGGCGGCGGCCTGGTCGCCGGTCTGTTCCTCCAGGAGTTCGTGGGCGAGGGCATCACCTGGGCGCACCTCGACATCGCGGGCCCGGCCTTCCACGAGGGCGCTCCGTACGGCTACACCCCCAAGGGCGGCACCGGCTCCGCGGTCCGCACCCTGGTGAAGCTGGCCGAGCGGACGGCCGACGGCGAGGTCTGAGCCGTCGTGTGACGTTCACGGCCCCGGGGACCCGCTCCCCGGGGCCGTTCCCGTTGCGCCCTCGACGAAATCCGTAGGTTCGCACGCCTCTGTTACCCGGCCGTACGGACGATCCCTCCGTCTCAGACACCGGCCCCGCGTCCCGCCTTCCGGCAACAAGTGCGAAGATGGGTTCTCGGCAGGACAGGGCCCCCACCACAGGGCCGACATAAAAGCGGCCGAACACCAGCCGCCGCCCGGTCATCGGAGACCGGCGACCGGCGCACATGCATGGAGGACGTGACGTGGCGAACGACGCCAGCACCGTTTTCGACCTAGTGATCCTCGGCGGCGGTAGCGGCGGTTACGCCGCGGCGCTGCGCGGAGCGCAGCTGGGCCTGGACGTCGCACTGATCGAGAAGAACAAGCTCGGCGGCACCTGCCTGCACAACGGATGCATCCCGACGAAGGCCCTGCTCCACGCCGGTGAGGTCGCCGACCAGACCCGCGAGGCGGAGCAGTTCGGTGTCAAGGCCTCCTTCGAGGGCATCGACATCAAGGCCGTCCACAAGTACAAGGACGATGTGATCTCGGGCCTCTACAAGGGTCTGCAGGGTCTGGTCGCCTCTCGCAAGGTGACGTACATCGAGGGCCACGGCCGCCTCTCCTCCCCGACCTCCGTCGACGTGGACGGCCGTCGCGTCGAGGGTCGTCACGTCCTCCTCGCCACCGGCTCCGTACCGAAGTCGCTGCCGGGCCTGGAGATCGACGGCAACCGCATCATCTCCTCGGACCACGCGCTGACCCTGGACCGCGTCCCGGAGTCCGCGATCATCCTCGGCGGCGGCGTCATCGGCGTCGAGTTCGCCTCCGCGTGGAAGTCCTTCGGTACGGACGTCACGGTCATCGAGGGCCTGAAGCACCTGGTCCCGGTCGAGGACGAGAACAGCTCCAAGCTTCTTGAGCGCGCCTTCCGCAAGCGCGGCATCAAGTTCAACCTCGGCACGTTCTTCCAGTCCGCCGAGTACACCGACAGCGGTGTCAAGGTCACCCTGGCCGACGGCAAGACCTTCGAGGCGGAGGTCCTGCTCGTCGCCATCGGCCGCGGCCCGGTCTCGGCCGGTCTCGGCTACGAGGAGCAGGGCGTCGCGATGGACCGCGGCTACGTCCTCGTCGACGAGTACATGCGTACCAACGTGCCCACGATCTCCGCGGTCGGCGACCTCGTCCCGACCCTGCAGCTCGCGCACGTGGGCTTCGCCGAGGGCATCCTGGTGGCGGAGCGTCTGGCCGGTCTGAAGACCGTCCCGATCGACTACGACGGCGTGCCGCGGGTGACGTACTGCCACCCCGAGGTCGCCTCCGTCGGCATCACCGAGGCCAAGGCCAAGGAGATCTACGGTGCGGACAAGGTCGTCGCCCTGAAGTACAACCTCGCGGGCAACGGCAAGAGCAAGATCCTGAAGACCGCGGGCGAGATCAAGCTCGTCCAGGTCAAGGACGGTGCCGTGGTCGGCGTCCACATGGTCGGTGACCGCATGGGCGAGCAGGTCGGCGAAGCGCAGCTGATCTACAACTGGGAGGCGCTGCCGGCCGAGGTCGCGCAGCTCATCCACGCCCACCCGACGCAGAACGAGGCGCTCGGCGAGGCGCACCTGGCGCTGGCCGGCAAGCCTCTGCACTCCCACGACTGACGCTCAACGTCATCCACGGGCGCGACGACCACTTTCCGCAATTCGTTAGGAGCAACTGAAACCATGTCGGTTTCCGTAACCCTGCCGGCGCTCGGCGAGAGCGTCACCGAGGGCACCGTCACCCGCTGGCTCAAGGCCGAGGGTGAGCGTGTCGAGGCCGACGAGCCGCTGCTCGAGGTCTCGACCGACAAGGTCGACACCGAGATCCCCGCCCCCGCCTCGGGCATCCTTGCGTCCATCAAGGTCGCCGAGGACGAGACCGTCGAGGTCGGCGCCGAGCTGGCGATCATCGACGACGGCACCGGTGCGCCGGCTGCCGCCCCGGCTCCGGCCGCCGCCGAGGCCCCGGCCGCTCCGGCCGCTCCGGCTCCGGTCGCCGAGGCCCCCGCCGCCCCGGCCCCCGTGGCCGAGGCCCCCGCCGCGGCTCCGGCCGGTGGCGCCACCGGTACGGACGTCGTCCTGCCGGCGCTCGGTGAGTCGGTCACCGAGGGCACCGTCACTCGCTGGCTGAAGTCGGTCGGCGAGACCGTCGAGGCCGACGAGCCGCTGCTCGAGGTCTCCACGGACAAGGTCGACACCGAGATCCCGGCCCCGGCTTCGGGTGTCCTCCTGGAGATCGTCGTCGCCGAGGACGAGACCGCCGAGGTCGGCGCCAAGCTGGCCGTCATCGGCGCCGCGGGTGCCGCTCCGGCCGCCCCGGCCCCGGCTGCCGCTCCGGCTCCCGCCGCCGCCCCGGCTCCGGCCGCCCCGGCTCCGGCCGCTCCGGCCCCCGCCCCCGTGGCTCCGGCCGCCCCGGTCGCCGCTCCGGCTCCGGTCGCGCCCGCCGCCCCGGTGGCCGCCCCTGCCCCGGTCACCCCGGCCCCGGCCGCCCCCGCCGCCGCACAGCCGGCGGAGGACGGCGCCTACGTGACCCCGCTGGTCCGCAAGCTCGCCGCCGAGAACGGCATCGACCTGGCGTCCGTCAAGGGCACCGGCGTCGGCGGCCGTATCCGCAAGCAGGACGTCCTCGCGGCCGCCGAGGCCAAGAAGGCCGCTCCGGCCCCCGTCGCCGCCGCCCCGGCCGCCGCGTCGAAGGCCCCGGCCCTCGAGGTCTCCCCGCTGCGCGGTCAGACCGTCAAGATGACCCGGATGCGCAAGGTCATCGGCGACAACATGATGAAGGCGCTGCACGGCCAGGCCCAGCTGACCTCGGTCGTCGAGGTCGACATCACCAAGCTGATGAAGCTGCGCAACCAGGCGAAGAACTCCTTCGCCGCCCGTGAGGGCGTCAAGCTGTCCCCGATGCCGTTCTTCGTGAAGGCGGCGGCCCAGGCGCTGAAGGCCCACCCGGTCATCAACGCCCGGATCAACGAGGACGAGGGCACCATCACGTACTTCGACTCGGAGAACATCGGCATCGCCGTGGACTCCGAGAAGGGTCTGATGACCCCGGTCATCAAGGGTGCGGGCGACCTGAACATCGCCGGTATCGCCAAGAAGACCGCGGAGCTCGCGGGCGCCGTCCGCGCCAGCAAGATCACGCCGGACGACCTCGCCGGTGCGACCTTCACGATCTCCAACACCGGCTCGCGCGGTGCGCTGTTCGACACGATCATCGTGCCCCCGAACCAGGTCGCCATCCTGGGCATCGGTGCCACGGTCCGTCGTCCGATCGTCGTGAACCACCCGGACCTGGGTGAGACGATCGCGATCCGCGACATGACCTACGTCGCGCTCTCCTACGACCACCGTCTGGTGGACGGCGCCGACGCGGCCCGTTACCTGACGGCCGTCAAGGCGATCCTGGAAGCCGGCGAGTTCGAGGTCGAGCTCGGCCTGTGAGCGCAAGCTACTGAGCTGTAACAAGCCTCACCTGCGGCGCCCCCACCTGGAAGTGTTTCCGGGGGGGGGCGCCGCCGTATTGTCTTGGGTGTCAACGCGTCCCTAAGGAGCGGCTTCATGAGCGTGCCCGTCGTCCACTCGCTGCGCGAACAGATCCGCGAGCACATCGTGGAGGGCATCGTCAGCGGTCGCTGGAAGCCGGGCGAGCGGATCGTCGAGCGCCGTATCGCGACGGAACTGGAGGTCAGCCAGACGCCGGTGCGCGAGGCACTGCGCGAGCTGGAGTCGCTGCGGCTGATCGAGTCGTCGCCGAACAAGGGCGTACGGGTACGGAACCTCACCGCGGCCGACCTGGAGGAGAGCTACCCGGTCCGGGCCGGTCTGGAGCAGATCGCGGCGGAGCTGGCGGCGAAGCGTCTCGCGGCAGACTGCTCCGCCCTGGAGCCGCATGTGACGGCCCTCTACGAGGCGGACCGGACGGCCGACGGGACGGCGCAGGTACGGCACACGGTGGCCTTCCACCGGGAGCTCGTGAAGGCCGCCGGGAACAGCGTGCTGCTGCACACCTGGGAGGGCCTGGGCATCGAGGTGTTCACGGCCTTGTCGATCCGCTGGCTGGGCACGGTCCAGAAGTCGTACGCGGAGGAGCACCAGGAGCTCGTGGAGGCCTTCCGCCGCGGCGATCCGAACATCGGCGCCCTGGTCAAGGCCCATGTCCTCGGCTGCGCGCCGAGAGCCTGAACCAGCCCCGTACGACCCGATCCCGCCCGAGGATCCCCCGAATCTTCCTGAGCACCTCCCTGAGCGGACCCACCCCCGGTGGGTCCGCTCATTCGTGCGACCCCCCTCTCATCCGCCCTCCCACCTGCGAAAACAAGGCACCGGGTGCCCCTTTTCGCGGCACCCTGTGCCGACTTTCTCGATCTGAAGAGGTTTTCCCCTTCAACCCTTTGATCGATCATCGATCGGCGGCTTAGAGTCTTCGGCGGGCCGCTACCCGGCCCTTCGCCCTGTCCTGCCAGACAAGGCACCCCTTCTCCACCCCCATCTGTCCGGAAGGCGGCGATCATGACCGATCCCGTAGGCAAGATTCCGAGTGAGCTCGACCAGCTCCCGGACCGTGACACCGAGGAGACCGCCGAGTGGGCGGCCTCCCTGGACGCCGTCACCAAGGCCGCCGGCCCTCACCGGGCCGCCTACCTGATGCGCCGCACGCTGCAGCACGCCGAGGGCGCGGGCCTGGCCCTGCCCAAGCTGCTGGAGACCGACTACGTCAACTCCATCCCCACCTCCGCGGAGCCCGTCATCGACGGCGACGAGGAGATGGAGCGGAGGATCACCGCCTGGAACCGCTGGAACGCGGCCGCCATGGTCACCCGCGGAGCCAAGCACGGCGTCGGCGGCCACATCGCCACCTTCGCCTCCGCCGCCTGGCTCTACGAGACCGGCTTCAACCACTTCTTCAAGGGCAAGGAGTCCGGGGACGCCGCCGGTTCCGGCGACCAGCTCTACATCCAGGGCCACGCCTCCCCCGGCATCTACGCCCGCGCCTTCCTCGACGGCCGCCTCAACGAGGCGCACCTCGACAACTTCCGGCAGGAGTCGGGCGGCAACGGCCTCCCCTCCTACCCGCACCCGCGCCGCCTGCCCTGGCTGTGGGAGTTCCCGACCGTCTCCATGGGGCTGGGCCCGCTCTCCGCCATCTACCAGGCGCGCTTCAACCGCTACCTCACCAACCGCGGCATCAAGGACGTCTCGTCCTCGCACGTGTGGGCGTTCCTCGGTGACGGCGAGATGGACGAGCCCGAGTCGACCGCGGCACTCGCACTCGCCGCCCGCGAGGGTCTGGACAACCTGACCTTCGTCATCAACTGCAACCTGCAGCGCCTCGACGGCCCGGTCCGCGCCAACTTCAAGATCGTGCAGGAGCTGGAGGCCCAGTTCCGCGGTGCCGGCTGGAACGTCGTGAAGTCGCTGTGGGGCGGCGCCTGGGACGAGCTGTTCGCGCTCGACACCACCGGCGCCCTCGTCCGCCGCCTCCGCGAGGTCCCGGACGCGCAGGTCCAGACGTACCAGACCCGCGACGCCGCCTACATCCGCCAGGACTTCTTCGGCTCCGACCCGGCGCTCGTCGCGATGGCGCAGCTGCTGAGCGACGACAAGATCCTGGAGTGCTTCCACCTCTCGCGCGGTGGCCACGAGCCGCGCAAGGTCTACGCCGCGTACAAGGCCGCGCTGGAGTTCAAGGGCGCTCCGACGGTCGTCCTCGCGCAGACCGTCAAGGGCTTCACCCTCGGCGAGGGCTTCGCCTCCAAGAACGCGAACCACCAGATGAAGAAGCTCTCGGTGGACGAGTTCAAGAACATGCGCGACCTGCTCGACCTGCCGATCTCGGACGCGCAGTTCGTCGACGGCGTGGTGCCCTACGGCCACCCCGGCGTCGACTCCCCCGAGGTCCGCTACCTCCAGGAGCGCCGCGCCGCCCTCGGCGGCCCGGCCCCGGCCCGTCGCGTCCAGCCGCTCGCCCCGCTGCCGGCCCCGGCCGAGAAGGCGTTCGCCGCCTTCGACAAGGGCTCCGGCACGCAGTCGATGGCGACCACGATGGCGTTCGTCCGCCTCGTGAAGGACCTGATCCGCGACAAGGAGACCGGCAAGCGCTGGGTCCCGATCGTCCCGGACGAGGCCCGTACCTTCGGTATGGAGTCGCTGTTCCCGTCGCTCGGCATCTACTCGCCGAAGGGCCAGACGTACGAGCCGGTCGACCGCGACCAGCTGATGTACTACAAGGAGGCCGTCAACGGCCAGATCCTCAACGAGGGGATCACCGAGGCCGGCTCGATGGCGGACTTCATCGCCGCTTCGTCGTCGTACGCGACGCACGGCGAGGCGATGATCCCCTTCTACATCTTCTATTCGATGTTCGGCTGGCAGCGCACCGCCGACCAGATGTGGCAGCTGGGCGACCAGCTCGGCCGCGGCTTCCTCGTCGGTGCCACCGCGGGCCGTACGACGCTGACCGGTGAGGGCCTCCAGCACGCGGACGGCCACTCCCCGATGATCGCGGCCACCAACCCGGCGGCGCTGTCCTACGACCCGGCGTTCGCCTACGAGGTCGCTGCGATCGTCAAGGAGGGTCTGCGCCGGATGTACGGCGAGGCCGCCGAGGGCGAGGACCAGAACGTCTTCTACTACCTCACGGTCTACAACGAGCCGATGCCGCAGCCGGCCAAGCCGGCCGGTGCCGACGAGGGCATCATCAAGGGCCTGTACCGCTTCAACACGGCGGAGTCGGCCGGCCTGGACCTGCCGGCGAACGCCTCGCGGATCCAGCTGCTCTCCTCCGGTACGGCGATCCACTGGGCCCTGGAGGCGCAGAAGCTGCTCGCCGCCGAGTGGGGCGTGGGCGCCGACGTGTGGTCCGCGACCTCGTGGACGGAGCTGCGGCGCGACGCGCTGGAGTCCGACGCGGCGCTGCTGCGCGGCGAGGAGCAGGTCCCGTACATCCGCAGGGCGCTGGAGGGCGTGGAGTCCCCGGTCCTCGCGGTCTCGGACTACATGCGTCAGGTCCCCGACCAGATCGCCCAGTGGGTCGAGCAGGACTGGTCCTCGCTCGGTGCGGACGGCTTCGGTCTCTCCGACACCCGCGAGGCGGCCCGCCGCCACTTCGGCGTCGACGCGCAGTCGATCGTCGTCGCGGCCCTCGCCCAGCTCGCCCGCCGCGGCGAGGTCCCGGCCTCGGCCGTGAAGGAGGCGCGCGAGCGCTACGGCCTCTGACGAGGTCCGACTGTCGGTGGCGGGACCCCAGTTGGAGGCAAGGGTGCCGCCCGGCTGATCAAGATGGTCCTGCTGCTCCAGTCCCGTCCGTCGATGACGGCGGCCGAACTGGCCACGGAGCTGGAGGTGTCCGAGCGGACCATCACCCGCGATGCCCTCGCCCTCTCGGAGGCGGGGGTTCCGGTGTATGCGGACCGAGGTCGGGCGGGCGGGTACCGGCTGATCGGTGGGTACCGCACCCGGCTGACGGGCCTGGCGCGCGGCGAGGCCGAGGCGCTGTTCCTGTCCGGACTGCCGGGCGCGCTGCGGGACATGGGGCTCGACGACGCGGCCTCGGCGGCCCGTCTGAAGGTCTCGGCCGCCCTGCTGCCCTCGCTGCGCGACGCCCCGGAGTCGGCGGCGCAGCGCTTCCATCTGGACGCGCCCGGCTGGTACCAGGAGCCGGAGACGCCCGAGTTGCTCGCCCCGATCGCGGAGGCGGTCTGGGACGACCGGACGATCTCCGCCCGCTACCGGCGCGGGGAGACCGAGGTGGATCGTGAGCTGGCGCCGTACGGTCTCGTGCTGAAGGC
The DNA here is from genome assembly GCF_042794475.1 of Streptomyces sp. NPDC056527. Lineage (NCBI taxonomy): Bacteria > Bacillati > Actinomycetota > Actinomycetes > Kitasatosporales > Streptomycetaceae > Streptomyces > Streptomyces sp. NPDC056527. The sequence goes on along the minus strand of NZ_JBHTTQ010000083.1, from coordinate 12,910 downwards.
CGGGGTCTGGTACCTGTGCGCGCGCTCGGGCACGGCGTTCCGCACGTACCGGGTGGACCGCTTCGCGGCGGTGGCCCTCGGCGGGGAGCGTTTCGAACGGGACGAGGAGTTCGACCTGCCCGCCTTCTGGGCGGAGCGGGCGGCGGAGTTCGCCCGCTCGATCCTGCGCGCCGAGGTCGTCCTGCGGCTCTCGGAGGCGGGGGCGCGGCGGCTGCCGTACGCGACGGACCGGGCGGCGGCGGAAGAGGCGCTGGCGTCCGCCTCGACGGACGCGGAGGGCCGGCTGACGGCGACGCTCCGCGTGGAGAACGAGGAGGTCGCCTTCAGCCAGCTGCTCACCCTGGGCCCGGAGGCGGAGATCCTCGCCCCCCAGTCCCTACGAACCCGCTTCACGAAGGCGGCACGGGAACTCGGAGCGCTCTACGACTGAACGGGGCCGTCCTGGGGGGGGCGCCCGGGGGCAGCGGCTGGCGGGCGGGGGCGCCCGGACCGGCCCCCGCCACCCGCTTCCCGACCGCCGCGCGGCGACCCGAGGCCCCACGGCCGGCGGCGCTGCGGCCTCGGGGCCGCAGGCGGCCGGGCCGCGTGCGCGGCCGGGGTGCTGAGGCGGCACCCGCACTCGGCACGCCCGGGCCACGGGCTGCGCGCCACCGGCGACCGGACCCGCCCCTCCCATGGCGTGCCCCCGCGGCCTAGCGGTAGTCCGCCGCGTCCGGCTCGCCCGTCTCGTCCGCGATCAGGTAGCCCCACGCGTCCGGCTGGGAGCCGTCCGCGTCCGTGAAGCCGTACTCGCGGGCGAGGCTGCCACTGTCGAGCGACCGGCCGTTCCAGCGGGCCCGGTCGGGGTCCGCCGCGAGCGCCGCCACCGCCCTGCCGACGTACACCGGCGACTCGGCGATCGCGAAGCCGGGGATCCTCTCGATCGCGTCGCGCCAGTTCTCCTCCGTGACCTCGAAGGCCGCCAGCATCTGCTCGGAGCGCAGCCAGCCCGGCGTGAGCGCGACGGCCGTACCGCCCACGCTCTCGAGGTCGTGGGCGAGGGCGAACGCCATCCGGAGGGGCGCGCACTTCGCGAGGTCGTAGAAGAAGTTGTTCCGGAACCGGGTGTTGTACGCGGCCGTGCCGTCGGTCATCTCCACGACCAGCCCCCCGGGGTGCCTGATCAGCAGCGGCAGCGCGAGCCGGGAGGTGATCGCGTGCGTCTTCACGCCGAGCTCCAGCATCCGCAGACCGCCCGTCAGGTCGGTCTCCCAGACCTTCTTGTCGAACTCGATCAGGTGCTCGCCGCCCCAGACGTCGTTCACCAGGACGTCGAGCCGGCCCTGCTCCCTGTCGATCCGTTCGACCAGCGCCCGGACCTGGTCGATCTCCAGATGGTCGGTGGGAACGGCGATCCCCTCGCCGCCGGCCGCCGTCACCAGCTCGGCCGTCTGCTCGATGGTCTCGGTCGTACGGCCGACCTCGCTTACCTTCTCCCGGGTGGTGCGCCCGGTCACGTACACGGTGGCGCCCGCCGTGCCGAGCTCCACGGCGATGGCCCGTCCGGCACCCCGCGTCGCGCCCGCGACCAGTGCGATCCTGCCGCCGAGCGGCTTCGTCTCCGTCTCCATGGAACGAGCGTGACAGGAAAGTACGACATCTCCTGTCCGGTTTCATTTTGGTTGTTTCCGGGTGCGTCGCCCTCCCCCAAGGTCGATGCTTGGTCCGTGATGGACGAGACGGAGTTCTGGGAGATCATCGACTCCACCCGCGAGGCCGCCGAGGGCGACCCCGAGGAACACGCCGACCTGCTCGTCGAGCGGCTGCTGCAGCTCGACCCCGACTCCGTGCTCGACTTCGCCCGCCACTTCGAGGCCCGCTACAACCGCGCGTACCGCTGGGATCTGTGGGGCGCGGCGGCCGTACTGCTCGACGGGGCGGGCGACGACGCCTTCGACTACTTCCGCTGCTGGCTGATCGGGCAGGGCCGCGAGGTCTTCGAGGGCGCCGTGCACGATCCCGACGCGCTGGCCGAGCTGCTGGTCGAGTTCGACGAGGAGATCGACGGGGACGGCGAGGAGTTGGGCTTCGCCGCCGACGAGGCGTACGAGCAGCTCACCGGCGCGGAGGCGCCGGATCTGGGGATTCCGCCGCAGCCGGCGGAGCCGGAGGGCGTGGCGTTCGATCTGGAGGACGACGCGGCGCTCACCGCGCGCTATCCACGGCTGTGGGAGCGCTTCGGCGGCTAGACCGCGGGCTCCGTGGAAGGTACGGACCCGGGGGGCCGTCCCCACCCCGGGTCCGTACCGGTCCGTCAGCCGAGCCGCAGCTCGGGATCCACCTGACCGAGGATCATGTCCGTCCGCGCCGGCAGCGCCTCGCGAAGGGTGTCGGGCTGCGGGACCACCCAGAACTTCCCCTCCGCGACCTGCGCGAAGACCCGCTCCGCGTGCTCCTCGGGGGTCAGACCGCGCTCGTCGCTCATGGTCTGGAGGTGGTCGGAGAATCCGGTGACCTCGGGCGCCTCGTCCGCGCCGGGGCGCGCCGCCCGGAAGATCTCGCTCTTGACCGCGCCGGGGGTCACCACGGACACCTGGATCGGGGCGCCCTTCATCCGCATCTCGTAGTGCAGCGACTCGGTCAGCGCGAGCGTCCCGAACTTGGTGACGCTGTACGGCGCCATCAGCGGGCTGGGCAGCAGGCCGCCGATGGAGGACACGTTCACCACCCAGGCCCGCTCGCCGCGCTCCAGCATCCGGGGAACGAAGGAGCGGATGCCGTTGACGTAGCCGCCGATGTTGATCCGGAGCATCGCGTCCCAGCGCTCGGCCGGGATCTCCCAGGAGTAACCCATGGCCATGATCCCGGCGTTGTTGACCAGGAGGTCGACGGCGCCGAAGCGGGTGTACGCGTGGTCGGCGAGGGCGTCGACGGACGCCGGGTCGGCGACGTCGGTGACGACGGTCTCGACCTCGGGCCGGGTGTCGGCCGCGCGCAGCTCGTCGGCGAAGGCGGCGAGGCGTTCGGCCGCGATGTCGGCGAGGACCAGCCTCATACCGAGTCCGGCGGCGTGACGGGCGAGCCCGGCGCCGATGCCGGAGGAGGCGCCGGTGATGACGGCGGTCCTCCCACCGAAGACACGTGCGGCGAGGGAGGACATCAGAAGTGGGTCCCGCCGTCGACGCGGACCTCGGTGCCGGTGATGAACTTCCCGTCCTCGCTGGCCAGCATGGCCACGACACCGGCGACGGTCTCCGGGCCGGCGAAGCCCTGGCCGAGGGCGGGGGCGAGCTTGGCGAAGAGGGACCAGTCGGTGTCCTCGGGCAGACCGGGGCCGACGGACTGGCGGCTGGCGCCGGTGCCGTCGGTCATGCCGGAGGAGATGGAGCCGGGCTGGACGGCGGTGAAGCGGATGCCCTGCTTGGCGTACTCGGCGGCCAGCGCGTGGGTCATGGACTGGATGCCGCCCTTGCTGGCCGCGTAGGCGGCCATGTAGGGGTGGGCGAACGTCGCCGAGGTGGAGGAGAAGTTGACCACGGCGGAGCCGTTGCCCTCCAGGAGCGCGGGGATCGACTCGCGGATCACCAGGAAGGTGCCGGTCAGGTTGGTCCTGACGACCCGCTCGAAGGAGTCGAGGCTCGTCTCGTGGGTGTGCGAGGAGCGCAGGATGCCGGCCGCGTTGACCAGGACGTCGAGGCCGCCCAGCGTCTCCACGGCGGTGGCGACGGCAGCGCGTACCGAGGTCTCGTCGGCGACGTCGATGACGACGGTGGTCAGACGGTCGCCGCCCGCGCCCGCCTTGGCGACGGTGTCCTTCAGCCCGTCCTCGCTGATGTCCGCGGCGGCGACGACGCCGCCCTCGGCGAGTATGCGCAGCACGGTGGCCTGGCCGATGCCGGAGCCGCCACCGGTGACCAGTGCGCGGCGTCCTTCGTAGCGGTTCATGTCCTGTCCGACCTCTCGACGACGAGGCTCTCGATGGCGAGTCTCGCGATGTACGGACACCGTACGCCTAAGTGGCACGGTTTGCCACAGTTGCATGAAATGCATGGTCGGCAGGGGCGGGGCGTACCCTTCGTACGGTGAGCACCAAGCCCCCCTCCCTGACGGAGCGCCGCAAGGCCGCCACCCAGCTGGACATCGCCCGGGCCGCGGCCGAGCTCTTCACCGAGCACGGCCCCGACGGCACGACGGCCGAGGACATCGCCCTGCGCGCCGGGGTCGCCCTGCGGACCTTCTACCGCTACTTCCGCTCCAAGCAGGACGCCGTCGCCCCGCTCCTGGCGGGCGGCGCGGACCGCTGGCGCGAGTCGCTCGCGGCGGCGGAGCCGGGCTCGACGGTGCCGGCGGCGCTGGAACGGTCGATCAGGGAGGCGCTCGCGGCGGCCGACGAGGAGGCCGCGGAGGGGCTGCGGTGGACGCGGGGGCTGCTGCGCGCGGCGGCCACGGATCCGGCACTGCGGGCGGTCTGGTACCGGGTCAACCAGGAGTCGGAGGACAAGCTGCTGGCCGTGGTGGCCCAGCTGGCGGGTCCGGACGCCGACCCGCTGGAGGTACGCCTCGCGGCGGCGGCGGCCACCGACGCGATCCGGGTGGCCCTGGAGGCCTGGGCGGAGACGGACGCGCCGGTACGGGGCAAGGGCGCACCGGCCGAGCTGGCGGTGCGATGCCTGCGCGAACTGATGGGCGGAATGGGCCCGCTGACACCCCGGACGGCCGGGCACGCCTGAGGACGCCGTCCGCGCCTCGCGGCGTACCGGCGGGCGTGCAGGGCTTCGCCGAGTCCGGCGAGGCCGTCCGGTCGCGACCTACGGCGTCACCGCGCGTCCCATGAGGACGTCGTCGACGTACGCGCCGTCCAGGAAGAACTCGCCGGGCAGGACGCCCTCGACCGCGAAGCCCTCGGACTCGTAGAGGGCGCGGGCGGGCTTGTTGTGGCCGAGGACGCGCAGGGTGAGCCGGGTACAGCCCTGTCGCCGGGTCTCCTCGACGGCGGCGCGCAGCAGCGCGCGGGCCACGCCCTGGCCGCGGGCGCTCTCGGCGACGGCGAGGCCCTGGATCTGGCGGACGTGCGCGTTGCTGGCGAGCGGCGTGGGCGGCACGAGGCGCAGATAGCCGACGACGGCCCGCCCCTGCTCCGCGACCAGATAGTCCTCGGGCCGGTGCCGCTCGTCGAAGAACGGCTCGTACGGGGGTTCCGCCGCGGGCATCACGGCGTGCAGCGGCGACCAGGTGGTGCGGTCCAGCTCCCCGAGAGCGTCCTCGTCGGCGGGAAGGGCCCGTCGTATGTGCGTCTCCGGCGCGATCATGTCGGCAACTGTGCCATGTGCGGACCGGGAAGGGCAGGATGTCCCCATGCAACGCTCCCGAATCGCGGTCACCGGCGCCTCCGGACTCATCGGCTCCGCCCTGGTGCGCTCACTGCGCGCCGACGGCCATCAGGTGTCCCGTCTGGTGCGGCGGCCCGCCCGGACCGCGGACGAGGTCGAGTGGGACCCCGCGCGACTGTACGTGGACGTGGCGGGGCTCGTCGGCGTCGACGCGGTCGTGCACCTGGCGGGTGCCGGTGTCGGTGAGCGCCGCTGGAACGAGGCGTACAAGAAGGAGATCCGCGACAGCCGCGTGCTCGGTACGACCGCGATCGCGCAGGCCCTCGCCTCGCTGGCGGATCCGCCGAAGGTCCTGGTGTGCGGCACGGCGCTGGGCTACTACGGCGACACCGGCTCACGCGCGGTGGACGAGAGCGCACCGGCGGGCGAGGGCTTCCTGCCCTCCGTGTGCGTGGAGTGGGAGGCCGCTGCGGTCCCCGCCGAAGAGGCCGGCATCCGGGTCGCGTACGCCCGCACGGGTCTGGTGGTGGCCCGCGAGGGTGGGGCGTGGGGCCGGCTCTTCCCGGTCTTCCGCGCCGGGGTGGGTGGCCGGATGGGCGACGGCCGCCAGTACTGGAGCTTCATCTCGCTGCACGACGAGGTGGCCGCCCTGCGGCATCTGATCGAGACCGACTCCCTCTCGGGCCCGGTGAATCTGACGGCCCCCGAACCGGTCACCAACCGCGAGGTGACCGCGGCGATGGGCCGCGTCCTGCGCCGTCCCACGCTCTTCGCGGTCCCCGCGCCGGCGCTCAGGCTCGTACTCGGCGACTTCGCACAGGATGTGCTGGGCAGTCAGCGGGTGCTGCCGAGCCGGTTGTCGGAGTCCGGCTTCCGTTTCGCGTTCCCCACGATCGACGAGGCGATCCGCGCCGCCGCCTGACCACGGGCGGGAGCGCGGCGTGTGCGACCCCGTGCTTCGTGCACCCCGTCGCGCGCTGCTGGCACCCGTGGGAGCGCTGCCTAGGCTGGCAGGCCCTGAATGCGAACGCGGGCATTCCTGGGGTCTGTTGGGGGCATAGGCACCCCACCAGCCGCGCCGACCTGGGGAGGGGCACGTGCTCAGTACCGCACGCAATTCGGACGTCGTCACGGACGTCGTCGTCGTGGGAGCCGGGATCGCGGGGCTCACGGCCGCCCACCGGCTGACCAGCGCCGGGATCGGCGTCACTGTCCTGGAGGCCGGGCCGCGGGTCGGCGGCCGGATGGCCACGGACGACGTCGACGGCTTCCGGCTCGACCGGGTCGGGCCGCTGCTGACCGCCTCGTACGCGGAGCTGTGCCGCACACCAGGACTGGGCGGGGTGGCGCTGCGGCCGTTCGCCCCGGGGGCGCTGGTGCACAGCGACGGACGGTACGTCAGGGTCGGCGAACCGTTCCCGCATGCGCCCTGGCGCGTGGGGGTCGCGCGGGGCGCCCGGGCCACCGCGAGGGGGTCCGCTCCGGGCCCTCGGGGCGTGGGGCGGGTCTCCCCCCAGGCCCCCCGGCGCGTAGGGGGAGCTTTCACGGTGGCGCGCGCCCTCGCGAGCGCCCCGCGACATCCGGCCGCCTCGCTCGACCAGGCGCGGCTCGGTGCCTCGCTGGCGCGGCTCGCGGCCACGCCGGTGCAGCGGCTGTTGACCCGTCCGGAGCGGGCCGCACACGAGGCCCTGACGGCCCGGCTGCCGGCCCGTACCGTCCAGGGGGTGCTGCGGCCGCTGGTCGCCGCGCTGCTCGGCGACCCCGATCTCGCGACGTCCAGCCGGTGGGCCGATGTGGCGCTGCGCGCCTTCGCCCGGGGGCGGTTGTGCGTGCCGGAGGGCGGATCGGGCGCGCTGCCCGACCTGTTGGCCGCGACGCTTCCGTCCGGCACGGTCCGTACGGGCGTCCGGGTCACGGACATCGCGGTCGACCGGGTCGTGACGGCGGAGCACGGGGTGTTCCGCTGCCGCTCGGTCGTGCTGGCGACGGGGGCGCGAACGGCCGCCGAGCTGCTGCCCGGGCTGCGGACCCCCTCCTTCCACCCGGTCACCGTGCTGCACCACACCGCTCCGGCCGCGCCGACACCCGACCCGGTGCTGCTGCTGGAGTCCGACCCCGGCGGCCCGGTCGCGCACACGGCGGTGATGAGCGCGGTCGATCCCACGCGGGCGCCGGCGGGCCGGGTGCTCGTCACCTCGACGGTCCTGGGCACTCCGCCGGACGACACCGAGCGGCGGGTCCGCAAGCACCTCGCGACGCTGTACGGCATGTCGACGGACGAGTGGGAGCTGCTGGCCCTGCACCACACCCCTGACGCGATACCGGCGATGCCTCCGCCTCACGATCCGCGCCGGCCGGTCCGGCTGCTGGCGGGCCTGTACGTCTGCGGCGACCACCGCGACACGTCCACGCCGCAAGGAGCCCTGTCCTCGGGCCGCCGAGCGGCCCAGGCGGTCCTGAGGGACCTGGGCGCCCCCGCCCACGAGGAACCGACGACAGAGGCCGCCTGAACCCCGCCCACACGGCCTGCACCCCGCGCCCCGGACGTGCGGGAGCGGCCGTCCGGGTCAGCCGATCGCTGCGACGCGGTCGCGGTACGTGCGGACCGCCGCCGCGTCGCGGTACGGCTCCAGGCGGCGTTCGAAGTCGCGTACGTACTCGACCGCCCGCGCCGAGCGCATCTCGGACGCCTGCTGCGCCGCCTCCGCACCCAGCGCGCACGCCTGGTCCAGTTCGCCGAGGCCGAGCCGGGCCGAGGCGAGGACCACTCGGCAGAAGAGGCGGCTGCGGGCGAACCCGGGCGCGCGCAGCTGGAGGGAGCGTTCGGCATGCTGGGCCGCCGGGCGGTACTGCTGGAGGTCCCGGTGGCAGTGGCCGAACTCGTCGGCGAGCTGTGCCTCGTCGAAGGGCCGCGCCCAGTACGGCACGTCGTCGCCCGGCCGCGCCGCCTCCAGGGACCGCTCGGCCCGGGCCAGGGACGCGCTGCACGCCCGCGCCTCGCCGAGCACCCCGTGCCCGCGGGCCTCCACCGCCTGCAGCAGCGCCTGGACGACGGGCGGCGCGGAGGAGCCCACGCCCTGCTGGGCGACCCGCGCCAGCTGCACGGCCTCGCGCCCGTGGCCGAGGTACACCGCCTGCCGGCTCATGGTGATCAGGACGTACGAGCCGTACGCGCGGTCCCCCGCCGCCTGAGCCAGGCGCAGCGCCTGGACGAAGTACCGCTGGGCCAGACCGTGGGCGGCGATGTCGTACGAGGTCCAGCCGGCCAGCCTCGTCAGGTCGGCGGCGGCGGCGAAGAGACGCCGGCCGACGGACTCGCCGTACGTCCCTCGCAGCATGGGCTCCGCCTCGTGCTCCAGGTAGCGCACGAGCGCCTGGCGGGCGTGGCCGCCGCCGTAGGCGTGGTCGAGGGTGCGGAAGAGCTCGCCGACCGATCGGAGTGCGGCGATGTCACCGCTGGAGACCCGCTGCCCGGGGCCCCGGTCGGTGCCGCGCTGGCGGGGGACGGAGACCCGGCCCTGCGGCGGGACCCGGGGGTCCTGGACCGGACGGCGCGCTTCGGTGGCGAGCCGTCCCCCGTCCCCGCCCGGACGCGCCTCTGCGCCGTGCCGGGCCTCCGCCGCGACCCTGCCGTCGGAGCCGGGACGGCCGTCCGAACCGAGCCGACCGTCCGGGCCCAGCCGACCGTCCGGGCCGAGCCGACCGTTGGGCGCCACGATGTCCCCCCGGGCGACCCGTTCGTCCGCCCGGCCGATCAGCCAGTCCCGGCTCGGGACCACGAGCCCGGCCGGGGTGAAGGCGATCTTGCGGAGTTCGACATGGCTGCCGGAGTCCTTCCGCCACAGCCCGCTGACGATGTCGACCGCCTCCTCGGGCGTCGCCGCGAACTCCAGCCCCGCGTAGACGGGGGCGCAGGCGTCCAGACCGAGGTCCTGCGCGGAGAGGCGACGGCCCAGGCGCCGGGTGAAGACCTCCGCGATCAGGGCGGGAGTGGTGCCCCGGGGCTGCTGACCGCGCAGCCAACGGGTCACGGAGGTCTTGTCGTACCGCAGGTCGAGTCCGTGCTCCAGGCCGAGCTGGTCCACCCTTCTGGCCAGACCCGCGTTGGAGAACCCGGCTTCGGCGATGAGCGCGGCGAGCTGGCGGTTCGGGATGCGCTGCGGGGGTCGTTCCGTCATCAGCTGTGCGGTCTCCTGCCTTCCGGGCCCCGGAGCAAGCCCGTATGGACCCTCATGGAACGGCGTGAATTTAGCGGCCCTCACCGCCCATACCGCCTCCTTCGCCCCACATTCATCCGATCGTGTGAGGATCAGGGCCGTCGCTGACGCAAACGCCCTCGTCCCCGGCCCTCCGCACCTGCCGGACGGCTTTCCACCGGGCGGCCGTACAGTGGCATGGGCGCGAATGACGCATGGTGCCGAGCCGGCCCCGGGACGATCCCCGAAACCCGGCACGGGCACCCAGGAGGAGGCACTGCCGTGAGTGAGCTGCGATTCGTCCGTCTGGGCTTCGGCGACGACGCCGTCGAGTACCAGGTGGCCTGGGACAAGCAGCGCGAGGTGCACGCCGCCCGGTTCGCCGACGAGATCACCGACACCTGTCTGCTCCTGGAGCACCCGCCCGTGTACACGGCGGGCCGGCGCACGGAGGAGAGCGAGCGCCCCCTGGACGGGACGCCGGTCGTGGACGTGGACCGCGGCGGGAAGATCACCTGGCACGGCCCCGGCCAGCTCGTCGGGTACCCGATCATGAAGCTGCCCCGCCCGGTCGACGTCGTCGCGCACGTGCGCCGCCTGGAGGACGCGCTGATCCGCACCGCCGCCGAGTTCGGCGTGGAGACCACCCGGATCGAGGGCCGCAGCGGTGTCTGGGTGCTGGGCGATCCGGTGGAGCAGCGCCCGTCGCTCGGCGGACTCTCGCTGGACTTCGACCCGCGGCTGAGCGACCCGGAGTTCGACCCCCGGCTCAACGGCCCGGAGTACGCCCCGTCCAACGCCGGCCAGCGCCGCGAGGACCGCAAGCTGGCCGCCATCGGGATCCGGGTCGCCAAGGGCGTGACGATGCACGGCTTCGCCCTCAACGTGAACCCGGACAACGCCTGGTTCGACCGGATCATCCCCTGCGGGATCCGGGACGCGGGCGTGGCCTCGCTGGCGAGCGAGCTCGGCCGGGACGTCACCATCGAGGAGGTCCTGCCGGTGGTGGAGAAGCACCTGAAGGCGGTCCTGGAGAGCGCGGAGCTGAAGCCGCGCGAGATCGAGACCTCTCCCGTAGAGGCGAACGCCTAGGGAATGCCGGGCTCTGGCCACAGGTTGCCCAGGCGTAAACAAAACCGCATGAACAACGGGCGTACCCTGGTGTGCGCCGAAGAATCGAAGCTACAGGGAGCCGGTCGTGTCCGCAGTCGCACCCGACGGACGCAAGATGCTGCGCCTGGAGGTCCGTAACGCCCAGACCCCCATCGAGCGCAAGCCCGAGTGGATCAAGACCCGGGCGAAGATGGGTCCCGAGTACACGAAGATGCAGAGCCTCGTGAAGAGCGAGGGCCTGCACACGGTCTGCCAGGAGGCGGGCTGTCCCAACATCTTCGAGTGCTGGGAGGACCGCGAGGCCACCTTCCTCATCGGCGGTGACCAGTGCACGCGGCGCTGCGACTTCTGCCAGATCGACACGGGCAAGCCCGAGGCGCTGGACCGTGACGAGCCCCGCCGCGTCGGCGAGTCCGTCGTCACGATGGACCTGAACTACGCCACCATCACCGGCGTCGCGCGCGACGACCTGGAGGACGGCGGCGCCTGGCTGTACGCGGAGACCGTGCGCCAGATCCACGAGCAGACCGCGGGCCGCGCCGACGGCCGTACGAAGGTGGAGCTGCTCGCCCCCGACTTCAACGCGGTGCCGGAGCTCCTGGCGGAGGTCTTCGCCTCCCGCCCCGAGGTCTTCGCGCACAACGTCGAGACGGTGCCGCGGATCTTCAAGCGGATCCGTCCGGGCTTCCGCTACGAGCGTTCGCTGGACGTCATCACGAAGGCCCGTGACTACGGTCTGGTCACGAAGTCGAACCTGATCCTCGGCATGGGCGAGACCCGTGAGGAGATCAGCGAGGCGCTGCAGCAGCTGCACGCCGCCGGCTGTGAGCTGATCACGATCACGCAGTACCTGCGCCCGTCTGTGCGCCACCACCCCGTGGAGCGCTGGGTGAAGCCGCAGGAGTTCGTGGAGCTGAAGGAGGAGGCCGACGAGATCGGCTTCTCCGGTGTGATGTCGGGCCCGCTGGTCCGTTCCTCGTACCGCGCCGGCCGGCTCTACCAGCAGGCGATGGAGAAGCGCGGCGAGACGGCCACCACGCCGACCGTGTGAATCCAAGCACAAGTAGTTACTGGCCAGTAGTGGCCGAATTCATCGCGGCCCGTACGCCCCCGCAGGTCAGGGGGTGCGTACGGGCCGCGACGGCGTTCACGGGTTCGTACGGATGGCCGCATCAACGTTTCATCAGTGTTTGACCACCGAGTCACGCGCTGGTAACACCAATCTGTGAGCCTGGGTTCACACACCGCCACAACACGAGCGACATCTCGCTCAGCCCCCCACCTCATCTCATCCATGCTTGAGGGAGGACCCCGTCATGCAGGCCGCGACCCACGTCCGCGCCACCGCGATCCCGTCCGTCACCGATGCCCTGCGGGCCGTGGAGGCCGTGCTGCTCGGCAGCGGCCAGCGAACCGCCCGCCGGAACGCCTGGACCTCCGTCCTGGAGGACCGTCGCCGGGCCAAGGACCGGGTCGAAGCCCAGCATGTGATGGAGGCGGTGGCCGGTCGCACTTCTCGGGCCACGTAAACTTCAGGACATGGCGAGGACTGCAAACACGGGCAGCGGTGACGCTGCGAACCAGGGGCGACTGAAGCAGATCGCCCTCACGTACAAGATGACCCGGAAGGCCGACCCCAAGGTCGGGCTCGTCGTCGCGGGCGTGGGCATCGTCGTTCTCGGCGTACTCCTCGCGATCGGCTTCCTGATCGGGCACCCGGTCTACCTGGGCATCCTGGGCTTCATCCTGGCGCTGCTGGCGATGGCGATCATCTTCGGGCGACGTGCCGAGCGCGCGGCCTTCGGGCAGATGGAGGGCCAGCCCGGCGCGGCGGCCGCCGTCCTGCAGAACGTCGGGCGCGGCTGGACGACGACCCCGGCGGTCGCGATGAACAAGAACCAGGACGTCGTGCACCGCGCGGTCGGCAAGGCCGGCATCGTGCTGGTCGGCGAGGGCAACCCGAACGGTCTGCGGTCGCTGCTCGCGGCCGAGAAGAAGCGGATGGCCCGGATCGTCGTCGACGTTCCTGTGACCGACATCGTCGTCGGCAACGGCGAGGGTCAGGTGCCGCTGAAGAAGGTCCGTACCACCATGCTGAAGCTGCCTCGGGTGCTCTCCGGCCCGCAGGTGACGGCGGCCAACGACCGGCTGCGTGCGATGGGCGACCTGATGAGCAACATGCCCCTGCCGAAGGGTCCGATGCCGAAGGGCATGCGGATGCCGCGCGGCGGAAAGATGCGCTGACGATCTCTGCACGAGGAAGGGGCGCCCCGGAACCGATCGGTTCCGGGG
>NZ_JBHTTQ010000082.1:0-33926 GCF_042794475.1 Streptomyces sp. NPDC056527 | reverse complement strand
CGGTTACATTCCGAACCCGGAAGCTAAGCCTTTCAGCGCCGATGGTACTGCAGGGGGGACCCTGTGGGAGAGTAGGACGCCGCCGAACAATCTTTCAGGACCTTTGGTCCCAGCGTTCATGCTGGGACCAAAGGTCCTTTTGTTTTTCCATGAACTTTTCGAAGCGCGTCGGGGTGCCGACTGCGCGAGAATGACTGCAGTACCGAAGACAGGAGTCACGCCGATGTCCACCAACTCTCCCGACGACCGTCCGGAGCGCGAGCCGCGTCGTAGGGACGGTGGCGAGCGGGGCGGCTTCCGTGGGCCGCGCCGTGACGACAACCGTGGTGGCGGCTTCCGTCGCGACGACCGTGGTGGCGACAACCGTGGTGCCGGCAGTGGCGGCGGTTTCCGCCGTGACGACCGCCCGCGTGATGACCGTCGTGATGACCGTCGTGATGACAACCGCGGTGGCGGTTTCCGCCGCGACGACAACCGTGGCGGTGACCGTCCCCCGTTCCGTCGCGACGACCGACGTGACGACCGTGGTGGCGACAACCGTGGTGGCGGCAGTGGCGGTGGTTTCCGCCGTGACGACCGTGGCGGTGACCGTCCCTCGTTCCGCCGCGACGACCGTCGCGATGACAACCGCGGCGGCGGCAGCGGTGGCGGCTTCCGTCGGGATGACAACCGTGGTGGCGACAACCGTGGTGGTGGCTTCCGTCGCGATGACCGTGGTGGCGACAACCGTGGTGGCGGTTTCCGCCGTGACGACCGTCGTGATGACAACCGTGGTGGTGGCTTCCGTCGGGATGACCGTGGTGGCGACAACCGTGGCGGTGGCTTCCGCCGTGACGACCGTCCCCGTGACGACCGCCGTGACGACCGTCCCTCGTTCCGTCGTGACGACCGTCCGCGTGACGACCGCCGCGATGACAACCGCGGCGGTGGCTTCCGCCGTGACGACCGTCCGTCGTTCCGTCGTGACGACCGCCGTGATGAGCGTCCGTCGTTCCGACGCGACGAGCGCCGCGACGAGCGTCCTCGCGACGACCGTCGTGATGACAACCGTGGCGGCGGTTTCCGCCGTGACGACCGTGGTGGCGACAACCGTGGTGGTGGCTTCCGTCGCGATGACCGTGGTGGCGACAACCGTGGCGGTGGCTTCCGCCGTGACGACCGTCCCCGTGACGACCGCCGTGACGACCGTCCCTCGTTCCGTCGTGACGACCGTCGCGATGAGCGTCCGTCGTTCCGTCGTGACGAGCGTCCGCGTGACGACCGCCGTGACGACACCCGCGGCGGTGGCTTCCGTCGTGACGACCGTCCCCGCGACGACCGCCGTGACGACCGTCCCCGTGGGCCCCGTCGTGACGACAGCCGCGGTGGTGGCTTCCGCCGCGACGACCGGCGTGACGACAGCCGGGGCGGGTACCGCGGTCGCGACGACCGGGGTGGCTACGGCCGTCGGGACGACCGCGACCGCGACCGGCCGGACCGCGCGCCCATCAAGCGTCTGCCGATCCCGGACGACGTCACGGGCGAGGAGATCGACCCGGACGTGCGCCAGGAGCTCATGAGCCTCCCCAAGGGGCTCGCCGAGGACGTGGCGCGCAACCTCGTCATGGTCGCCAACCTGATCGACGAGGACCCCGAGCAGGCGTACGCGTACTCCCGCATCGCCCTGCGGCTCGCCTCCCGTGTCGCCGCCGTCCGCGAGGCCGCCGGCTTCGCCGCGTACGCGACGCAGAAGTACTCCGAGGCGCTGGCCGAGTTCCGGGCCGCGCGGCGGATGACCGGTGGCGTCGAGCTGTGGCCCGTGATGGCCGACTGCGAGCGCGGCATGGGCCGGCCCGAGCGGGCCCTCGCCATGGCCGGTGAGCCCGAGGTGCAGAAGCTGGACAAGGCCGGGCAGGTCGAGATGCGGCTCGTCGCCGCCGGCGCCCGCCGGGACATGGGGCAGCTCGACGCCGCCATCGTGACCCTGCAGAGCCCCGAGCTCGCGTCCACCGCCGTCCACCCGTGGACCGCCCGCCTGCGGTACGCCTACGCCGACGCGCTGCTCGCGGCCGGGCGCGAGGCCGAGGCCCGTGAGTGGTTCGCCAAGACGGTGGAGTCGGACAAGGACGGGGCCACCGACGCCTCCGACCGGCTCGCGGAGCTCGACGGTGTCGAGTTCGTCGACGCCATCGACGAGCTGGACGACGAGTCCGACGACGTCGTGGAGACCGACGCCGCCGACGAGGCGGACGCGGCCGACGACCTCGGCGACGAGGCGGACGAGGACGACGAGACCGATGAGGACGAGGACGACGACACGGACCTCAAGGCCTGACGTCGTGTGAGTGTGTGAAAGGGCGGCACCCCTCCGGGGGTGCCGCCCTTTCTCGTGCGCTCAGTCCAGTGCCAGGCTTCTGAGGACCAGCCCTGTCGCCGGCTTCGGTCCGAAGGAGGTCGACTTACGGGGCATGGTGACGCCCTGTCGGGCCAGGTCCCGTACGACGTCCTCCCGTACCGGATGCATGAGCACCGCCGTACCGCCCCGGCGTTCGGCCTGGGCGACGGCGGCCTCGGTGTCGTGGATGTAGCTGATCTCCTCGGGGGCGTCCGGGATGTGCCAGACATGGTCGAGGAGCGTGGAGTGCAGGACCGTGGCGTCCAGGGTGCGCCACGCCTCGGGGCGGTCCGCGCGGATCGTACGGGCGAGCAGCGCCGGGTCGGCTCGGTCGAGGAGGTGGAACGCGCCGTCGCCCGCCAGGAGGAAGGCGTTGCCGTCGGCCGTGGCGGCCTCCAGGGACTCCATGGCCGTCGACAGCGGACCCTCGATACGGCGGACGCGGAAGGCGTCGCCGAGGGCCGTGAGGGCGTCCGCGACGGGGAGACGGTTGAGGAGGCGGTGGATGGCACGCACGCGGAGGGGGTAGCGGGCCGTGTCGATGAGGAGGACGAGGCCGTAGTTCCACGGGCTGGGCTGTGCGTGTTCCTCGCGCAGCCGAAGATACGTCGCCCAGCGGTGGTGGCCGTCCGCGATCAGCGCCTGGTGCTCCGCGAGGGCGGCGGAGACGACCGCGAGCTCCGTGGGGTCGGTCACCGCCCAGAGGCGATGGCTGAAGCCGTCCTCGGTGGTCGTGGCGAGCAGGGGCTCGCGCAGCACGGTGCGCTCGATGACCTCGGCGGCTCCGTCGTCCTCGCCGCGGTAGGTGAGGAGGAGCGGCTCCAGGTTGGCGGCCGTGGTGCGCATCAGCGCGGCGCGGTCCTCGACCACGTGCGGCATGACGTCCTCGTGGGGGAGCACGATGCCCTCGGCGGGGGTGGAGAGTTCCAGGGCGCCGATGATGCCGCGCTGCAGGATGCCGTCGCCGCTCTGCTCGTACACGTAGAGCGCGGGCTCGGGGTCGGGGGCGAGGACGCCGTCGGCGAGCCAGCGGTCGAGGGTGACGGCGGCCTTGCGGTGGCGGGTGCCGGCGGTGATCGCCTGCGGCAGGATCAGCCGGACGATGTTGTGGGGGTCGGCGGACTCGAGGTGGTGCAGTCCGTCGGGCCGTACGACGACGTCGTACGGCGGGGAGGTCACGGCGGCCAGGCTGCCGACCCGTTCGGGGACGTAGCGCAGTCCTCGGAACGGGACCATGTGCAGACCGTCGGCGCGGACGTCGTCGGCCGCGGGACCTGAGGTGTTCATTACGCAATCGTAAGTGGAGGGTGGCGATGAGCGATGATCAGGGGAGACGGGGAGTGACGTGATCGTTTCGTCTTGATGTGAGGAGTACGAGGTCATGGGTGACGGCGTCCGGGGTCGGCAGGGCAGGTATCGGCCGGGTGGGAGCGAGCGGGCGCTGAGCGAGGCGTACGACACGGCGCTGCTCGATCTGGACGGTGTGGTGTACGCGGGCGGGGAGGCGATCCCGTTCGCGGTGGAGGCGCTGGGCGCGGCGCGGGAAGGCGGGATGCATCTCGCGTACGTCACCAACAACGCGCTGCGGACGCCGGACGCGGTGGCCGTGCATCTGACCGAACTGGGGGTGCCGGCGGAGGCGGCGGACGTCATCACGTCCGCGCAGGCGGTGGCGCGGCTGATCGCCGATGAAGTGCCCGCCGGGTCGCGGGTGTTGGTGATCGGTGGGGAAGGGCTCCGGGTGGCGCTGCGGGAGCGGGGCCTGGTGCCGGTGGAGTCGGCCGACGAGGACGGTCTGGCCGCTGTGGTGCAGGGGTACGGGGGGCCGGAGTTGCCGTGGGGGCGGTTCGCGGAGGCGAGCTACGCGGTGGGGCGCGGGGTGCCGTGGTACGCCTCGAACACCGACCTGACGATTCCGGGGGCGCGGGGGATCGGCCCGGGGAACGGGGCGGCGGTGGAGGTCGTACGGATCGCCACGGGTGGTGTCGTGGAGCCGAAGGTCGCCGGGAAGCCGTTGCCGCCGATGCACCGTGAGACGGTGCTGCGGACGGGGGCGGAGCGGCCGCTGGTGGTCGGGGACCGGCTGGACACGGACATCGAGGGCGCGTTCAACGGGGGTGTCGACTCGCTGCTGGTGCTGACCGGGGTGACGGATGTGCCGCAGCTGCTCGCTGCGGTGCCGGAGCACCGGCCGACGTATGTGGACGCGGATCTGCGGGGGTTGCTGACCGGGCAGCCGCATGTGGTCGGGGTGCACGGCGGCTATGTCTGCGGAGGCTGGTCGGCCGAGGCGCGCGGTGGCGAGCTCGTCCTGGACGGTGAGGGGGCCGCTCTGGACGGGGTGCGGGCGCTGTGCGCGGCGGCGTGGACGGAGGCCGGGGTGGGGGCGTGCGGCCTGGACGCGGGCAAGGCGCTGGAGCGGTTGGGGCTCTGAAGGGACCCGCATCAGGGGGCGCCTGACCTGCGGACAGGGATCGAACATCGATAGCAGGGTAGGCTAACCTAACTGCCGTGTTGGTCGAGAGTCCCTCCCGAGCGAGCGCGGATCCGACCGGCCCTGACCAGACGCCGACGCGCCGGCATTCCGTGCGCGCCGTCGGTCTGGTCGCGGCCGTCGGAGTCCTGCTGCTGGTCTGTGTCCTGAGCGTCATGATCGGCGCCAAACCGGTGCCGCTCGGCGATGTGTGGCACGGGCTGTTCCAGAACAGCGGTGTCGGAAACGACGTCATCATCCATGACGTACGCGTCCCTCGGACACTCCTCGGGCTGCTCGTCGGCGTCGCCCTCGGCCTCTCCGGGGCCGTGATGCAGGGCCTCACCCGCAACCCGCTCGCCGAACCCGGCCTGCTCGGCGTCAACGCCGGCGCCGCCGCGGCCGTCGTCTCCGCGATCGCGTTCCTCGGGGTCACGGACGTCAGCGACTACATCTGGTTCGCGTTCGCCGGCGCCGCCGTCGTCTCCGTCGTCGTGTACGTGCTCGGTGGCAGCCGAAGCTCCACCCCCGTACGTCTCGCGCTCGCCGGAACCGCCGCCACGGCCGCGCTCTACGGCTACGTCAACGCCGTCCAGCTCCTGAACTCCGCCGCCCTGGACCGGCTGCGCTTCTGGACCGTCGGCTCGCTCGCCTCCGCCGACATGGACACCGTGCGGCGGGTGGCGCCGTTCATCCTCGTCGGCGTGGTGCTCGCCCTGCTCATCTCCCGGCCCCTCAACGCCATGGAGATGGGCGACGACACCGCCCGCGCGCTCGGCGCCAACCTCAACCGGACCCGGATCATCGCCATGGCGGCCGTCACGCTGATGTGCGGCGCCGCGACCGCCGCTTGCGGGCCGATCGTGTTCCTCGGTCTGATGGTGCCGTATCTCGTACGGGCCATCACCGGCCCCGACATGCGCTGGATCCTCCCCTACGCCGCCGTCCTCTCGCCCGTCCTCCTCCTCGGCTCCGACGTGATCGGCCGGCTCGTCGCCCGCCCCGCGGAGCTCCAGGTCGGCATCGTCACCGCGCTGATCGGCGGACCCGTCTTCATCCGCCTCGTCCGCCGCAAGAGGATGGCCCAGCTGTGACCACCAAGACGCTACGGACCGGTGGCGGGCTCTCCCTGCGCTACGCACCCCGCGCCGCCCTCTCCATGGCCGGGCTGCTCGCCCTCACCCTCGCCGCCGCCGTCGTGCTCATCGGCAGCGGCGACTTCCCGATCGCCCCCGGCGACGTCGTCGCGACCCTCCTCGGCAACGGCACCGCCGTCCAGGAGTTCGCGGTCATGGACCTGCGGCTGCCGCGCGTCCTCGTCGCCGTCTTCGTCGGTGCCGCGCTGGGCATCGGCGGAGCCGTCTTCCAGTCCATCTCCCGCAACCCGCTCGGCAGTCCGGACGTCATCGGCTTCGGCCAGGGCGCGACCGTCGGCGCGCTCAGCGTGATCGTGCTCTCCCAGGGCAGCGCCATGGCCGCCAGCGGCGGGGCCGTCGTCGGCGCCCTGGTCACCGGCGCCGCGATCTACCTGCTCGCATGGAAGCGCGGGATCCACGGCTACCGGCTGGTCCTCGTCGGCATCGGCGCGGCCGCCATGCTCACCGCCGTCATCCACTACCTCATCACCAAGGCCAACCTGGTCGACGCGACCCGCGCCACGGTCTGGATGACCGGCTCGCTCGACGGGCGCGACTGGGCGCAGTTCTGGCCATTGTTCGCCGTCAGCTGCGTCCTCGTCCCGCTGGTCCTGGGGCACGGGCGGGCGCTGCGGATGCTGGAGATGGGCGACGACGCCGCGTACGCCCTGGGTGTGAACGTCGAGCGGACCCGCATCGTGCTGATGGGCTCCGCCGTGGTGCTCGTCGCCGTCGCGACCGCCGCCGCCGGACCCATCGTCTTCGTCTCGCTCAGCGCGCCCCAACTGGCCCGCAGACTGACCCGCTCGCCCGGTCCCAACCTCGCCGCCTCCGCCCTGATGGGCTCGGCGCTGCTGCTGCTCGCCGACTGGATCGCGACCAACGCCTTCGGCGAGCGCCAGCTGCCCGTCGGCGTCATCACCGGTGTGCTCGGCGGCTGCTATCTGCTGTGGCTGCTGGTCACCGAACGCAAGGCGGGACGGATATGAACGCGAAGAACGCGAAGGATCTCAGGAGCACCCCCATGGACGGTCAGACCCAGCGGCTCAGCGCGGAGTCGGTCACCCTCGCCTACGACCAGCGGATCATCGCCCGCGACCTGTCCGTGGTGATCCCCGACAACTCCTTCACGGTCATCGTCGGTCCGAACGCCTGCGGCAAGTCGACCCTTCTGCGCGCCCTGTCCCGGATGCTCAAGCCGTCCCAGGGGCGGGTGCTCCTCGACGGGCAGGCCATCCACACCATGCCCGCCAAGAAGGTCGCGAAGACCCTCGGCCTGCTGCCCCAGTCCTCCATCGCCCCCGACGGCATCACGGTCGCCGACCTGGTGGCCCGCGGCCGCTACCCGCACCAGGGGCTGCTGCGCCAGTGGTCGCCGGAGGACGAGCGGATCGTCCAGGAGTCGATGGCCGCGACGGGCGTCGCCGAGCTGGCGGAGCGCTACGTCGACGAGCTGTCCGGCGGCCAGCGCCAGCGGGTCTGGATCGCGATGGCGCTCGCCCAGCAGACCCCGCTGCTGCTGCTCGACGAGCCCACGACCTTCCTCGACATCCAGCACCAGATCGACGTCCTCGACCTGTGCGCCGAGCTGCACGAGAACCAGGGCCGCACCCTGGTCGCCGTCCTGCACGACCTCAACCACGCCGCCCGGTACGCCACCCACCTCATCGCCGTCCGCGGCGGCGAGGTGGTCGCGGAGGGCCCGCCGGCCGAGGTCGTCACCGCCGAGCTGGTGGAGCGGGTCTTCGGCCTGCGCTGCCAGGTCATCGACGACCCCGAGACGGGGACGCCGCTGGTCGTGCCCGCCGGGCGGAAGGCCCGGGCCAAGGAACGGGAGCCCGCGCTAGAGAAGTGAGCGCAGCCGGAGCAGATCGCGGAAGCCGGCCTCCAGCCTGACCCGGCCGGAGGCCCAGGCCTTCGCGAAGTTCAGTTCTCCGTTCACCATCGCCACCAGGTCGTCGCCGGTCATCGCCAGCCGGATCTGTGCCTTGACGGGCGGCGGGCCCGGCACCGTGTCCCGGACCTCGATCCGTCCGTCCGCGAGACGGCCGGTGAACGTGGTGTCCAGGTCCGTGATGTGGCAGCTCAGGGTGCGGTCGAGCGCGGCGGCGCTGCGCACCTCGCTGTCCGCGCGCGAGAGATTGTCCGAAAGTCTGTCGAGTGCGCTACGGCACTCCGTGATCGTCGCCATTGTGATCGACCGTACCCCAGGGCTTCGCGATAGCGTCGGGGCATGAGCGACGTGACGGATCGGACGCCGGCCGCGGAGTCGGACGGGACGCCGGGTGCCGGGACGGATGTGCGTCCGGGCCTCGACGCCCGTCCGGGCCCGGACGGGGAGGGGACGCCCGCCGGGGGCGAGGAGACCGCGTACGAGCCCGCCGCGCCCGCGCCCCTCGGCGTGGAGCGCGCCCCGACCGGGCGTCCCGCCGTGGACGCGCTCCTGGAGCGGCTCGTCGACGCGGACCACCTCCCGGCCGACGGACACCTGGAGGTGTACGAGGATGTACACCGTGGGCTGCGCTCCGAGCTGACCTCGCTCGACGCCGACCGCCCCGGACCGACACCCGGCCCCGGACCGACATCGTCGTACAACCACAGGAGCTGAACCGAACGTGGCAGGAGTGGCACGCCGCCGTCTGGACGCCGAGCTGGTACGACGCAAGCTCGCGCGCTCGCGCGAGCACGCCAGCCAGCTGATCGCCGCCGGGCGGGTGAGCGTCGGCAAGACGGTCGCGACCAAGCCCGCCACCCAGGTCGAGACGGCCGCGGCCATCGTCGTGGCCCAGGACGACGCCGACCCCGACTACGTCTCGCGCGGCGGCCACAAGCTGGCGGGCGCCTTCGCCGCGTTCGTACCGCAGGGGCTGAAGGTCGAGGGCCGGCGGGCGCTGGACGCGGGAGCGTCGACCGGCGGCTTCACCGACGTACTGCTGCGGGCCGGCGCCGCGCACGTCGTCGCCGTCGACGTCGGCTACGGCCAGCTCGCCTGGTCGCTGCAGAGCGACGACCGCGTCACCGTCAAGGACCGCACGAACGTCCGTGAGCTGACGCTCGAAGCGATCGACGGAACACCGGTCGATCTCGTCGTCGGCGACCTCTCCTTCATCCCGCTCGGTCTCGTGCTCCCCGCCCTCGTGCGCTGCACCGCTCCCGACGCGGACCTCGTGCTCATGGTCAAGCCGCAGTTCGAGGTGGGCAAGGAGCGCCTCGGCACCGGCGGAGTCGTCCGCAGCCCCGAACTGCGGGCGGACACCGTGCGGAACGTGGCGCGTCAGGCCGCCGAGCTCGGGCTCGGGGTGCTGGGCGTGACGGCGAGCCCGCTGCCGGGGCCCTCCGGCAACGTCGAGTACTTTCTGTGGCTGCGGGCAGGGGCGCCCGCGCTGGATCCGGCGGATGTCGACCGCGCCGTGGCGGAGGGACCTCGTTGAGCTCAACGACAGCAGCACAGCGCACCGTTTTCCTGCTCGCGCACACCGGCCGGCCGGCCGCGGTGCGCAGCGCCGAACTCGTCGTCCTCGGGCTGCTGCGCAGCGGGATCGGCGTCCGTGTCCTGGAGGCGGAGGCGGCCGACCTGCCGCTGCCGCCGTCCGTGGAGAAGGTGCCGGAGGCATGCACCGACGCCCTCGAGGGCTGTGAGCTGCTCGTCGTCCTCGGCGGTGACGGGACGCTGCTGCGTGGCTCGGAGCTGTCCCGGGCGTCCGGGGTGCCGATGCTCGGCGTCAACCTGGGGCGCGTGGGCTTCCTCGCGGAGGCCGAGCGCGACGACCTCGACAAGGTCGTCGACCGGGTCGTCACGCGCGCGTACGAGGTCGAGGAGCGGATGACCCTCGATGTCGTCGTGTACCAGAACGGCGACGTGCTGCACCGGGACTGGGCCCTGAACGAGGCCGCCGTGCAGAAGGTCTCCCCGGAACGGATGCTGGAGGTCGTGATCGCGATCGACGGCCGTCCGGTCACCGGATTCGGCTGCGACGGCGTGATCTGCGCGACCCCGACGGGCTCCACGGCGTACGCCTTCTCGGCGGGCGGACCGGTGATCTGGCCGGAGGTCGAGGCGCTGCTGATGGTCCCGATCGGGGCGCATGCGCTGTTCGCCAAGCCGCTGGTGACGACGCCGGAGTCGGTGCTCACGGTGGAGGTCGAGCCGCACACGCCGCACGGCGTGCTGTGGTGCGACGGCCGGCGGACGGTGGAACTCCCTTCGGGAGCACGGGTGGAGGTGCGGCGCGGAGAGGTGCCCGTACGGCTGGCCCGGCTGCACCACGCCTCGTTCACGGACCGTCTCGTGGCGAAGTTCGCCCTGCCGGTGTCGGGGTGGCGCGGCGCGCCGCACTGAGGCGCCGGCGGGGGCCACGGCTCCCCACCCCCACGGGTGACAACCGCCTCCTCGACCTGCGCGTTCGCACGGTTCCGGCAGGGGCCGTCGCACAGCCGGGCCTCGACCTCGTAAGGTCTTCCCCGTGTTGGAGGAGATGCGGATACGGTCGCTCGGGGTCATCGACGACGCTGTTGTCGAGCTGTCGCCCGGTTTCACCGCGGTGACGGGTGAGACCGGTGCGGGCAAGACCATGGTCGTCACGAGCCTGGGGCTGCTGCTCGGCGGGCGCGCCGACCCCGCCCTGGTGCGGATCGGCGCCGGCTCGGCCGTCGTCGAGGGGCGGATCACGCTGCCCGAGGGCGCGGGAGCCGCCGCACGGGCGGTGGAGGCGGGCGCCGAGCTCGACGACGGCGCGCTGCTCGTCAGTCGGACGGTCTCGGCCGAGGGGCGCTCGCGCGCCCATCTCGGCGGGCGTTCCGTCCCCGTCGGCCTGCTCGCCGAGCTCGCCGACGAACTCGTCGCCGTGCACGGCCAGACCGACCAGCAGGGCCTGCTCAAGCCGGCCCGGCAGCGCGGGGCCCTGGACCGGTACGCCGGCGACGCCGTCGCCGTACCGCTGGCCGCGTACGGGGAGGCGTACCGGCGGCTGCGGGCCGTCGTCGCCGAGCTGGACGAGATCACCACGCGGGCTCGGGAACGGGCCCAGGAGGCAGATCTGCTGCGCTTCGGGCTCGGCGAGATCGAGGCCGTCGAGCCGCTGGCGGGCGAGGACACCGAGCTGGCCGCGGAGGCGGAGCGGCTCGGTCACGCCGAGGCCCTGGCCTCCGCCGCCGCCCTGGCGCATGCGGCGCTCGCCGGACAGCCCGAGGACCCGGAGGCCGTCGACGCGACGACCCTGGTCGCGGGCGCGGGGCGTGCCCTGGAGGCCGTACGGTCGCACGACCCGGCGCTCGCCGCGCTCGCCGACCGGATGGGGGAGATCTCCATCCTGCTCGCCGACGTGGCCGGGGAGCTGGCCGGGTACGCCGACAACCTGGACGCCGATCCGCGCCGGCTCGCGGTCGTCGAGGAGCGGCGCGCGGCGCTGACCCAGCTCACCCGGAAGTACGGCGCGGACGTCGCCGCCGTGCTGGCCTGGGCACAGGAGAGCGCGGCCCGGCTCACCGAGCTGGAGGGCGACGACGACCGGGTCGGCGAGCTGACGGCCGAGCGGGACGCGCTGCGGACCGAACTGTCGGTCCTCGCACAGGCGCTCACGGACGCCCGTACGGAGGCGGCGGCCCGGTTCGCCGACGCCGTGACCGCCGAGCTGGCCTCGCTGGCCATGCCCCACGCGCGCGTGTCCTTCGACATCCGGCAGACGGAGGCCGTCGACGAGGCTTCGGGTGTCGAGGTCGGCGGGCGGAGCGTGGCGTACGGGCCGGCCGGTGCGGACGAGGTCGAGCTGCTGCTCGCCCCGCACCCGGGCGCGCCGCCGCGGCCGATCGCGAAGGGCGCGTCCGGCGGTGAGCTGTCCCGGGTGATGCTGGCCGTCGAGGTCGTCTTCGCGGGTACGGACCCGGTACCGACGTATCTCTTCGACGAGGTCGACGCGGGCGTCGGCGGCAAGGCGGCCGTGGAGATCGGCCGCCGCCTCGCCAAGCTCGCCAAGTCGGCGCAGGTCGTGGTCGTCACGCACCTTCCGCAGGTCGCGGCGTTCGCCGACCGGCAGCTGCTGGTGGAGAAGACCAACGACGGGTCCGTGACCCGGTCCGGTGTCACCGTCCTGGAGGGCGAGGACCGGGTCCGCGAGCTGTCGCGGATGCTGGCCGGCCAGGAGGACTCGGAGACGGCCCGGGCGCACGCGGAGGAACTGCTGGCGACGGCGCGGGCGGACGCCTGACGGGTCCGGGGCGGGCCGCCACACCGTGCGTGGCCCGCTGCCGCCCGCGACGTCGGCGCGGCTGTCGTAGAGCACCGGGCCCGGCGGCATCCGGGCCGCTCGCCCCCGTCGGCGATGAGCCGCCCCGGCGGGGCCGGGTCCTGAGGAACCGAGCGGTCGGGTGCGCGGACGGGGCGGGGTTCCCCCTGGCGCGGGGCGTCGTCGACCGCCCGCCTAGGCTGGGCCCATGATCGGGAAGCTGGGCAGGGCCGGGACCTTCGCCGTGGCCGCGGGCGTGAGCCGGGCCCTCTACGCCGGGCTGCGGCGTCGGGACGACGAGCGGTGGCGGCGGGAGAACCACGCCGGGCGGAGCGTCGATCTGTACGCCGGTCCGGCGACCGCCGTCGGGACCGCGCTGGCCGCGGTGAGCGCGGCGAGCTCGGGGGCCCCGGGGCCGAAGGCCGGGGGAGGGCCCGTGGCCTTCGCCGTCCTCGCCGCCGGCGCCTGCGGGGCGTACGACGATGTGAGGGGCGACCACCGCAGGGGCTTCCGGGCGCACCTCGACGCCCTGCGGCACGGTGAGCTCACCAGCGGCGCCGTGAAGCTGTTCGGGATCGGCGCGGCCGGACTCGTGGCCGGGGCGCTGTTGAAGGAGCGTCCGGTCGACAAGGTCCTGGCGGGTGTGGTGATCGCGGGGACCGCTCACCTCGTCAACCTCGTGGACGTGGCTCCCGGGCGGGCCGCGTTGACGGTACTGGGGCTCGGCGCCCCCGGACTCCTGCGCGGATCGCTCGCCGCCGCGCCGATGGGCGCCGCGGCCGCCGTCCTCACCGAGGACCTGGGTGAGCGCACGATGCTCGGCGACACGGGCGCTCACGCGCTCGGCGCGGCCGTAGGCGGTGCGATCGCGGCCGGGAACGGGCGGTTCGGACTCGTCGTCCACGCGGCGGGGCTCATCGCCGTGGCGGCATGCGCCGAGCTGAAGGCGGAGGAGGCCCCCCGGCCGGAGGCCAGCGGGGAGGCTCAGTGATCTCGCGCGCTCACCCATGTGAGTGATACCACGCGGCGAGTTGAGGGCTCGGACACGGGAACGACGCGGCTTCGGTGCCGGAACGTGCGTACGGGCTGGCATCCTTGGGCGCGTGACACAGCTCCGTACGGTCCAAGTGCTGGGCGGCGGCAGCGCGGGCAGTAGCGCTCACGTCCGATCACTTGCCTCGGGGCTCGTGGCGAGGGGCGTGCGGGTGACCGTGTGCGCCCCGGCCGAACTCGACCGCGCCTACGACTTCATCGGCGCCGGCGCGCACTTCGTGCCCGTCCCGCGCCGCAACGACCCCGCGACGGTCGCGACGCTCCGCAACGCCTGCATCGGCGCGGACGTCGTGCACGCGCACGGGCTGCATGCCTCCGTGCGGGCGATGCTCGCCCTGTCGGGCGGGGTACGGGCGCCCTCGCTCGTGACGACCTGGCACACCCGCAGCCATGTGGACGGCGCGCGGGGCGGGCTGCTGAGGCTCCTTGAGCGCAGGACCGCGCGGGCGGCCGCCGTCGTCCTCGGCACCTCCTCCGAACTCGTCGACCGGGCGCGGCGGCGCGGGGCGCGGGACGCCCGGCTCGCGCCGGTCACGGTGCCCGCGTCACGCGCACCGGTCTGTCTCCACGACGGCAAGGCGCGGGCGGAACTGGGTGCGGTGGACCGTCCGTTGCTGATGGCCGTCGGCGCGCTGGTGCCCGAGCGGGGCTACGGAATGCTGCTCGACGCGGCGCGGGTGTGGCGGGACCTGGACCCGCAGCCGCTGCTCGTCATCGCGGGGGAGGGGCGTGAACGGGCGGCGATACAGCGGCGGATCGAGGCGGAGGAGCTCGCCGTCCGGCTGATCGGCAGCCGCGACGACGTGGCGGAGCTGCTGGCCGCGGCGGACGTCGCGGTCCTGACCTCACGCTGGGAGGCCCGCTCCCCGCTGGCGCAGGAGGCGCTGCGGCTCGGTGTTCCCCTGGTCGCGACGGCCGTGGGCGGAGTGCCCGAACTGGTCGGGGACGCGGCGGAGTTGGTGCCGTGGGGGGACACGGCCGCGCTGGCGGAGGCGGTGCGGGGGTTGTTGGCGGACGTGGACCGGCGGATGGACCTGGCGGCCGCGGGACGGGTCCAGGCGGGCACATGGCCGACGGAGGACGAGACGATCGCGCACGTCCTGAGCGTGTACGACGAACTGTCGGACCGCCGCTGACGGAGGTCCGGCAGCGGCGTGTCCTTCACGGTGTGTGGCGCCTCGCCCGGAGCGCGAGCGACAGGGCCAGGACCGTCTGCGGGTCGTCCAGGTCCGTGCCGAGGAGCTCGGAGATACGGGCCAGCCGGTTGTAGAGGGTCTGGCGGTTCAGATGCAGTTCGCGGGCCGTCTCCGCCTTGCGGCCCGCGTGGGCCAGATAGGTCTCCAGGGTCGGGAGCAGCGGCGGGCGTGAGGTCCGGTCGTGGTCCCGCAACGGGCCGATCGCACGGTCCACGAAGGCCGCCAGGTCCGGGTGTTCCCGCAGCCGCCACAGCAGCAGGTCGATGTCCAGGCGCCGGGCGTCGTACCAGGGCCGGTCCGAGAGGCCCTGGGCCGCCGTCGCCGTCTCGCCGGCGTGCCGCAGGGACGCCGACGCCGCGGCCCATCCGCCCGCGACACCCACCACGACCACCGGCGCCTGCGTTCCGGCCCTTTCGAGACCGGCCCGCTCCACGCCCGCCCGCAGCGCCGCCGCGACCCGGTCGGCCACCGCCGTACGCTCCGACTCCGAGCGCAGGCCCAGCAGCAGCGGCACCCGCCCCTCCACCGGGCGCACGCCCAGCAGCACCGGGACGCCCACCGACGACAGCTCCTCCAGGACCGCCCTCGCCAGCAGCGCCCAGTTCCCCGAGGGGAAGAGCTCGGAGGCGAGCCGCATCACCACGGGCAGCAGCGGACCGTCCCCCGGACGGAAACCCAGGACGCGTGCCTGCGCCGGGGCGTCCTCCGCCGTGATCCGGCCCTCCGCTAGATCCGTCAGGAAGTCACCGCGGCCCCGGGCCGCGAGCTCCTCCTCCTGCCGGGCCTGCATCAGCACGACGGCCAGGATCCCGGCCGCCCGCTCCGCCGCCATGCGATGGACGGGTGACAGCGGGCCGGCCACCGCGAGCAGCACCAGGCGGGCCCGGACCGAGCCGGTGCCCGGTCCGCCGCCGGGCACGTCCACCAGGACCGCGCCCGTCGGCGGGCCCGACTCCCGCGCCGCCCGCTGGCCCCGCAGCCCGTCCCACACCTGGAGCGGGTCCGCCGGGCCGGACTCGGTGCCCGCCGCGTACAGCAGTTGCCCGTCCGCCGTCTCCAGGAAGACCGGGTTCGCGGTGAAGTCGGCCAGGATGCGCAGGACCTGCGGCACCCCGCCCCCGCCGAGCAGCGCCTCGGTGCACTGCCGGTGCACCTCCTCCGCCTGCCGCAGGAGCGCGTAGTGGCCGTTGACGATCTCGGTGTGGATCTCCTCCGTGACGGCCACGAAGGGCACCTCGCGGTGCAGCTGTACCAGTGGAAGGCCGGCGGAACGCGCCGTCTCCACGATCGTCGCCGGCAGGCGCGAGAAGCGCGGGCCGAGCTCCACGACCAGCGCTGCGATGCCCCGCTCGGCGAGGCGCCGTACGAACGCCCGCTGCTCCGCCGGCCGCGTGCCGAGGCCGAGGCCGGTCGTCAGCAGCAGCTCGCCGCCCTTGAGCAGGGACGCGATGTTCGGGACCTCGCCCGCATGCACCCAGCGCACCGTGCGGTGCAGCCGGTCCGCTCCGGCGACGACCTCCGGGAGCCCGCTGCGGAGCCCGGGCAGCTCCAGCGCCCGCTGCACGGTGATCCCGCCCTGATTCTCCATGGAGCCGGACGCTACCTCCGGACATGTTGCGGCGGCATCACCCGACGGTCACGGGACCAGACAGATCGTCCATTCCGTCGACAACTCGTCGCCCCAATAGGCCAATTGTGCGACCGCATGTCGATTGTGGCGTACGTCACCCGAGAGGATGCTCTCCCGCCATGGCAGAGAACTCCACTCGTGGCTCCACTCCAGGCTCCGCCCCCGAGGTGCACCGTCTCAAGGCGAACTCGGTCGGACTCGTCGGCGTCGTCTTCATGGCCGTCGCCACCGCCGCCCCGATCACGGCGATGACCGGCAACCTCCCCATCGCC
Organism: Streptomyces sp. NPDC056527; assembly: GCF_042794475.1. Classification (NCBI taxonomy): domain Bacteria; kingdom Bacillati; phylum Actinomycetota; class Actinomycetes; order Kitasatosporales; family Streptomycetaceae; genus Streptomyces; species Streptomyces sp. NPDC056527. Next base: position 17,571 of record NZ_JBHTTQ010000082.1, on the reverse strand, counting down.
GTCGGCTTCGGCAACGGCACCGGCGCCCCCGCCGGCTACCTCTTCGCGACGCTCGTCCTGACCGTCTTCTCGGTCGGCTATGTCGCCATGGCCAAGCGGATCACCGCCGCCGGCGCCTTCTACGGCTATATCTCGCACGGCCTCGGCCGGATCGCCGGCATGGCTTCCGGAATGCTCGCCGTCCTCGCCTACATCGTCTTCGAGGCGTCGATCGTCGGCGTGTTCGCCTACTTCACCAAGACGACGGTCGCCGATCAGCTCGGCGTGGACCTGCCGTGGATCGTGTACGCGGCCGCGATGCTCGCGGTCACCGCCGTCCTCGCGTACTTCGACATCAACCTCACCGCCAAGGCGCTCGGCGTGATGCTGATCGCGGAGATCGCCGTCCTCTTCGCGGTCGCCACCGCCGTACTGATCTCCGGAGGCGGCCCCGACGGCATCCCCGTCGAGCCGATCAATCCCAAGAACGCCTTCACCGGCGCGTCCGCCGGGCTCGGTCTCTTCTTCGCCTTCTGGTCCTGGGTCGGGTTCGAATCGACCGCGATGTACGGCGAGGAGTCCCGCGACCCCAAGCGCGTCATCCCCCGCGCCACGCTCATCTCCGTCGTCGGGGTCGGCCTCTTCTACATCTACGTCTCCTGGATGACGATCGCGGGCAACGGCCTCTCCGGCTCCGTGAAGCTGTCCTCCTCCGCCGCGCCGCTCGACCTCTTCTTCGCCCCCACCCAGTCCTTCATCGGCGCCTGGGCCGTCGACGCCTTCCAGTGGCTGCTGCTCACCGGCTCCTTCGCCTGCGGGATGGCCTTCCACCAGTGCGCCTCCCGCTATCTCTACGCCATCGGCCGCGAGGGCTTCCTCCACCCGGCCCTCGGCCGTACGCACGCCAAGCACGGCTCTCCGTACATCGCCTCCTACGTCCAGAGCGCCATCGCGGTCGTGCTCGTCGGCGGCTTCTGGCTCGCCGGCCAGGACCCGTACATCCATCTCTACACACTGCTCGCGATCCTCGGCACGATGGCGATCCTCATCGTCCAGACGCTCTGCTCCTTCGCCGTCATCGGGTACTTCCGCAAGAACCACCCCGAGGACCGGCACTGGTTCAAGACGCTCACCGCGCCCCTGCTCGGCGGCATCGGGATGATCGCCGTGGTCGTGCTGCTGATCATGAACATGGAGACCGCGGCGGGGCTCGCCGCCGACTCCCTCCTCTTCAAGGCGATCCCGTGGATCGTCGGTGCCGTCTTCTTCGGCGGTCTCGGACTCGGCCTCTACCTCAAGGCCCGGCAGCCCGAGCGGTACGAGATCATCGGCCGGATCGTCCTGGAGGACGCGACCGAGCGCGGTGACGACGAGCAGCCCGCCCCAGCCCCCGCCGCCGTATCGCAGAGCTGACCTGTTCCCTCACCTCTCCAGGAGCGCCTCATGGCACGCACCAACCCGATGCACCTCCTGAACCGCCTCGCCGCCGAGCACGCCGACGCCCGACGGCTGAACATCCCCGTCGACGAGTTGAGAGGGATGAGGTCCGACGCCCTCGGACGGCGCTCCCTCCTGAAGTACGCCGCCGCGGCCGGGATCGCCGTCTCCGCGGGCGCGGCCGTCGCCCGGCCCGCGGTGGCGCGGGCCGTGACCCCCGCCCGGGTCGCGGTCGTCGGGGCCGGCATCTCCGGCCTCACCGCCGCACTCACCCTCCAGGACGCGGGCGTGAGCCCGACGCTCTATGAGGCCGACCCCTCGCGCGTCGGCGGCCGTATCCGGACCCAGCGGAGCCACTGGGCGTACGGCCAGACGTCCGAGATCGGCGGCGAGCTGATCGACACCAGCCACAAGAAGATCCTCGAGCTGTGCCGCCGCTTCGACCTGCCGACGGAGGACTTCCTCGGCGGCGGACCCAACGGAGCCGAGGAAGTCCTATGGTTCGACGGCGCGTACTACCCGCGCCACCAGGCCGACGAGGACTTCAACGCCGTCTACCAGTCGCTGCGCCGCGACCTCTCCGGGGCGGGAGAGGTCTTCTGGAACCGGACGACGCCGACCGGTACCGCACTCGACGACATGTCGATATACGAGTGGATCGAGTCCCGGGTCCCCGGCGGGCACTCCTCGCCGCTCGGCCGCTTCATCGACGTCGCCTACAACGTCGAGTACGGCGCCGACACCACCGAACAGTCCTCGCTCGCGCTCGTCCTGCTGATGGGGTACCAGACCAATCCCGGCAACTTCAACATCTGGGGTCTGTCCAACGAGCGCTACCACATCACCGGGGGCAACGACCGGCTCCCGAACGCCATCGCGAGCGCCCTCGCCCCCGGCACCCTGCGCCGGGGCTGGTCCCTGACCGCCGTGCGCGCCAACGCGGACGGCACGCAGACGCTGACCTTCAGCGAGGCCGGCGCCACCCGCACCGTCACCGCCGACCACACCGTCCTGTGCCTGCCGCTGCCGATCCTCAAGCAGCTCGACCTCACCCGGGCCGGGTTCGACCCGCTGATGAAGAACCTGCTGCGGGATGCCCGTATGGGCCATTGCACCAAGCTCAACATGCAGTTCGGCACCCGCCCGTGGCGTGGCACGGGCGCCTGGCCCGGCGTCTCGGCCGGTGACTGCTTCACCGACACCGAAGTCCAGCAGACCTGGGACACCACCAAGATCCAGGGCGGCACGGGAGGCATCCTCATCCAGTACGGCGGCGGCAGCCTCGCTCGGTCCCTGACACCGGCGGGGCCGTTCTCCACCGAGTCCGACCCGTACGTACGGAGTCTCGTGACCCGGTACCTGAGCGGCATCGACGCCTTCTTCCCGGGCACCTCACAGGCGTACACCGGCCGCGCCCAGCTCTCCGCCTGGCACCGCGACCCGTACACGCTGGGCGCGTACTCCTGCTGGCCGGTCGGCTATCTGCACCGGTACGCCGGGTACGAGGGCACCGCCCAGGGCAATGTCCACATCGGCGGCGAGCACTGCAGCTACGACTTCCAGGGCTTCATGGAGGGCGGCGCCACCGAAGGCGAGCGGGCCGCGAAGGAGGTGATCGCCGCCCTGCGGTGAGTCAGCCGGCCGGCGTGATGTTGTGGTTGAAGCGGAACACGTTGTCCGGGTCGTAGGTGGCCTTGACCGCCGCGAGCCGGCGGTAGTTCTCGGTGCCGAAGCCCGCGACGACCCGCTCCTCGCCCTCGGAGCCGATGAAGTTGAGGTACACGGCTCCGGTCGACCACGGCTCCGCGTCGGCCCGCACGTCCCGTACCCACTGTCTCGTCCGCTCGTCGTCGGCCGGGTCCTCCCAGGTCGCGAACGGATGGACCGCCCAGGGCGCCGAGCGCCAGGGGATCGGATAGTCGGCCGGTCCGGCCGCGAGCGCGCCGCCCATCATGAAGAGCACGTGCTGGGTGGCCGTGGGCATGGGGATCTTCTGGGCCCGCTCGCAGAAGAGGTCCACGGCCGCGTCCGGGAACTCGCGCAGATACTCCGCCGACCAGTAGTTACGCAGCCCCGGCGGGTCGTCGATCATGCACTGGAGATCCGCGTACCCGATGTCCGTGACGACCTCGATCACGGGCTTCAGCGCGAACAGCGGTGCGCAGAGCTCGCGGACCTCGGCGACCGGACCGGCGTACGTGAACAGGGTGGCGCAGAGCAGCTCGCCGACGAGATGCTCGGGGACGAACGGCTCGGGCGGCGCGGGGAAGTAGATGACCCCGCCGCCCGCCTCGTCCGGGGCGGAGGCCGCCAGATCACGGAAGGTACGGATCACCTCGGGCGCCGACTCGGGCATGAAGAACAGCATCGCGATGCTCATCTCCGGCAGCTCGTACAGCCGCAGGGTGAGCGAGGTCGCCACGCCGAAGTTCCCGCCGCCGCCGTGCAGCGCCCAGAACAGCTCCGGGTTCTCGCCCGCGTCCGTGTGCACGTGCTTGCCCTCGGCCGTGATCAGCTCGGCGGCGAGCAGGTTGTCGCAGGCCAACCCGAACTTCCGCTCCAGCCAACCCGATCCGCCGCCCAGCGTGAAGCCGCCGACGCCGGTCGTCGACACCCGCCCGCCGGTCGTGGCCAGATGGAAGGGCTGGGAGGCGTGGTCCATATGGCTCATGGTCGCGCCGCCCTCGACCCGTACCGTCATGTGTTCGGGGTCGGCGACGACCGCGTGCATACGGCGCAGGTCGATCACGAGACCGTCGTCGACGACGGAGGTTCCGGCGACGCTGTGCCCGCCGCCGCGCACCGCGATCGGCAGCTCGGTCTCCCGGCCGAAGAGGACCGCGTTGGAGACGTCCTCCGCCGTCTGGCACTGGGCGATGACCGCCGGACGCCGGTCGATCATGCCGTTGTGGATGGTCCGGGCCGTGTCGTAGCCCGGATCACCGGGGACGTACACCTCCCCGGCCAGATCCTCGCGGAGCCCGGTCAGGGCGCTGTCCGGGACGGTGTGCTGGGGAGCCATGGGGAAGCCCCCCTTTCCTCGGGGGGTCAGGACCCTTTCAGCGTATTCCGCGGCGTACGTTCCCGCGCCTCAACCGCCGTACGCGCCGCTCGCCGTCAGCCGCAGCGCCGTGTCGATGAGGGGAACGTGGCTGAACGCCTGCGGGAAGTTGCCCACCTGCCGCTGCAGCCGCGGGTCCCACTCCTCGGCGAGGAGACCCAGGTCGTTGCGGAGCGCCAGCAGCCGCTCGAAGAGCTTGCGGGCCTCGTCCACCCGCCCGATCATCGCCAGGTCGTCGGCGAGCCAGAACGAGCAGGCGAGGAAGGCGCCCTCGTCGCCCTCCAGGCCGTCCACGCCGGCCTCCTCGCCCGCGGTCGGGTAGCGCAGCACGAAGCCGTCCTCCGTGGACAGCTCCCGCTGGATCGCCTCGATCGTGCCGATGACCCGCTTGTCGTCGGGCGGCAGGAACCCCATCTGCGGAATCAGCAGCAGCGAGGCGTCCAGCTCCTTGGAGCCGTACGACTGCGTGAAGGTGTTCCGCTCCTTGTCGTAGCCCTTCTCGCAGACGTCCCGGTGGATCTCGTCGCGCAGCTCGCGCCAGCGCTCCAGCGGGCCGTCGGCGTCCCCGGACTCGATCAGCTTGATGGTGCGGTCGACCGCCACCCAGGCCATGACCTTGGAGTGCACGAAGTGCCGGCGCGGGCCGCGCACCTCCCAGATGCCCTCGTCGGGCTGGTTCCAGTGCGTCTCCAGGTACCGGATGAGCTTCAGCTGGAGCAGCGAGGCGTAGTCGTTGCGGGACAGGCCCGTCATGTGCGCCAGGTGCAGCGCCTCGGTGACCTCGCCGTAGACGTCCAGCTGGAGCTGGTTGGCCGCGCCGTTGCCCACGCGGACCGGGCCCGAGTTCTCGTACCCCGGCAGCCAGTCCAGCTCGGCCTCGCCGAGCTCACGCTCACCGGCGATCCCGTACATGATCTGCAGGTTCTCCGGGTCGCCCGCGACGGCGCGGAGCAGCCAGTCCCGCCAGGCACGGGCCTCCTCGCGGTAGCCGGTGCGCAGCATCGACGACAGGGTGATCGCCGCGTCGCGCAGCCAGGTGTAGCGGTAGTCCCAGTTCCGTACGCCGCCGATCTCCTCCGGCAGCGAGGTGGTCGGCGCCGCGACGATGCCGCCCGTCGGCGCGTACGTCAGCGCCTTCAGCGTGATCAGCGAGCGGACGACGGCCTCCCGGTAGGGGCCGTGGTACGTGCAGTGCTCGACCCACTCCCGCCAGAAGTCGACGGTCGCCTCAAGCGAGCCCTCCGGGTCCGGCAGGGCGGGCGGCTCCTTGTGCGAGGGCTGCCAGCTGATCGTGAAGGTGACGCGGTCGCCCGGGGTGACGGTGAAGTCCGAGTACGTCGTCAGGTCCTTGCCGTGCGTCTCGGCGTCCATGTCCAGCCACACCGAGTCGGGACCCGCGACGGCGACCGTGCGGTCCCCGACCTTGTGCACCCACGGCACCACCCGGCCGTAGCTGAACCGCATCCGCAGCGCGGAGCGCATCTGGACCCGGCCGGAGACGCCCTCCACGATCCGGATCAGCTGCGGCGCGCCGTCGCGCGGGGGCATGAAGTCGGTCACGCGGACCGTTCCGCGCGGGGTGTCCCACTCGGATTCCAGGATGAGCGAGTCGCCGCGGTAGCGGCGGCGGTCGGCGGGCGCGGGGGCCGCGCCGTTCGGCACGGCGGGACCGACCCGCCAGAACCCGTGTTCCTCCGTGCCGAGGAGCCCCGCGAAGACGGCATGTGAGTCGAAGCGGGGGAGGCACAGCCAGTCGACACTGCCGTCCCGGCAGACGAGGGCGGCGGTCTGCATGTCCCCGATGAGTGCGTAATCCTCGATGCGCCCGGCCACGTGCTCTCTCCAGTCGAACGGCCACGTCCGCCCCGCAGGGCGCTTGCTACAGATCAGCGGTCAACTGATGTTGACGATCGGCGGCGAGTGTCCGAGCAGGATACGACGCGGAGCAGCACTTACTTGTAACGCCATTGCGCCGATCGGGTGAGCACGGCTTGACGCCGCGACCACCCGGGTGCGGCCGTGTGCGGAGGCTTGTCGCCGTCCGTGTGCACCCGACTGCCCCGTGTGGCCGGAAGCGGTCTCCCGTTGTCGCTGATACCCTGGTACCCCGTGGACCGGTGGGAAACGGCGACAGCCGAGCCCCCGCAACCGCAGCGACGGCACCCCCCGATTCTTCCGGAGGGCACGCCGGAACGCACCTCCAGAACGCGACCACGGGAGCCCCCTCTTGGCGATGCCGCCCAAAACCACGACGACCAAGCACATCTTCGTCACCGGGGGTGTCGCCTCCTCCCTCGGCAAGGGCCTGACCGCCTCCAGCCTGGGTGCGCTCCTCAAGGCGCGGGGCCTGCGGGTCACGATGCAGAAGCTCGACCCGTACCTGAACGTCGACCCCGGCACGATGAACCCCTTCCAGCACGGCGAGGTGTTCGTCACCAACGACGGCGCCGAGACCGACCTGGACATCGGCCACTACGAGCGCTTCCTCGACGTCGACCTCGACGGCTCGGCCAACGTCACGACCGGCCAGGTCTACTCGCAGGTCATCGCCAAGGAGCGGCGCGGCGAGTACCTCGGCGACACCGTCCAGGTCATCCCGCACATCACCAACGAGATCAAGTCCCGGATCCGCCGCATGGCGACCGACGACGTCGACGTCGTCATCACCGAGGTCGGCGGCACGGTCGGCGACATCGAGTCGCTGCCGTTCCTGGAGACCGTCCGCCAGGTCCGTCACGAGGTCGGCCGCGACAACGTCTTCGTCGTGCACATCTCGCTGCTGCCCTACATCGGCCCCTCCGGCGAGCTGAAGACCAAGCCGACCCAGCACTCCGTCGCCGCGCTGCGCAACATCGGTATCCAGCCGGACGCCATCGTGCTGCGCGCCGACCGCGAGGTCCCCACCGCCATCAAGCGCAAGATCTCGCTGATGTGCGACGTGGACGAGGCCGCCGTCGTCGCCGCCATCGACGCCAAGTCGATCTACGACATCCCCAAGGTGCTGCACACCGAGGGTCTGGACGCCTACGTCGTGCGCAAGCTCGACCTGCCGTTCCGCGACGTGGACTGGTCCACCTGGGACGACCTGCTGGACCGCGTCCACAACCCGGAGCACGAGGTCACCGTCGCGCTCGTCGGCAAGTACATCGACCTGCCCGACGCGTACCTCTCGATCACCGAGGCCATGCGCGCCGGCGGCTTCGCCAACAAGGCGCGGGTCAAGGTCAAGTGGGTCACCTCCGACGACTGCAAGACCCCGGCCGGCGCGGCGAAGCAGCTCGGTGACGTCGACGCGATCCTGATCCCCGGCGGCTTCGGCGACCGCGGTGTCAACGGCAAGATCGGCGCGATCCAGTACGCCCGCGAGAACAAGGTGCCGCTGCTCGGCATCTGCCTCGGCCTGCAGTGCATCGTGATCGAGGCGGCCCGGAACCTGGCCGACATCCCCGAGGCCAACTCCACCGAGTTCGACGCCGCCACCGCGCACCCCGTCGTCTCGACGATGGAGGAGCAGCTCGCGTACGTCGAGGGCGCCGGCGACCTGGGCGGAACGATGCGCCTGGGCCTCTACCCGGCGAAGCTCGCCGAGGGCTCGATCGTCCGCGAGGTCTACGCCGACCAGCCGTACGTCGAGGAGCGCCACCGCCACCGCTACGAGGTGAACAACGCCTACCGCGCGGAGCTGGAGAAGAAGGCGGGCCTCGTCTTCTCGGGCACGTCCCCCGACAACAAGCTCGTCGAGTACGTCGAGTACCCGCGCGAGGTGCACCCGTACCTGGTCGCGACCCAGGCCCACCCGGAGCTGCGCTCGCGTCCGACGCGTCCGCACCCGCTCTTCGCCGGCCTGGTGAAGGCCGCCGTCGAGCGCAAGACGGGCAAGTAGTACAAGGCGTTAACGTTGCCGGGGTACGGGTCCTGCCGGGACCCGTACCCCGGCTTTCGTATGTGGCTCGTGTGTGGGAGGACGCAGATGGAGTTGCAGGACACCCCGGAGGAGTGGCAGGTCGTCGCGACGACGACCCCGTTCCAGGGAGCGAAGACGAGTGTCCGTACGGACGACGTGGTCATGCCCGACGGCACGGTCGCCCGCCGCGACTATCAGGTCCACCCCGGTTCGGTGGCGGTCCTCGCCCTCGACGACCAGGACCGGGTGCTGCTCCTGAAGCAGTACCGGCACCCCGTGCGCCAGAAGCTCTGGGAGATCCCGGCCGGTCTCCTCGACGTGCCGGGGGAGAACCCGCTGCACGCCGCGCAGCGGGAGTTGTACGAGGAGGCACACGTCAAGGCCGAGGACTGGCGGGTCCTGGCCGACGTCTACACCACGCCCGGCGGCTGCGACGAGGCGGTACGGATCTTCCTGGCGCGGCACCTGTCCGAGGCGGAGGGCGAACGCTTCGAAGTCTCGGACGAGGAGGCGGACATGGAAGTGGCCCGGGTCCCGCTGGCGGAGCTCGTGCGAGGCGTACTGGCGGGCGAGCTGCACAACAACTGCCTGGTCGTGGGCGTCCTTTCGCTGACGGCGGCCAGTGCGGCCGACGGCGTCGACGCGCTGCGCCCCGCGGACTCGCCCTGGCCGGCGCGGCCGTTCGAGGCGTGATCCCCGGGCGGGTGGCGGGACGGCGGCTCGTGCCGGACGGTGGCCCGACACGAGCTCCTGCCCCACGACTCGCCGGTCTGAACATCTGCTGATCCGATCGGGGGATCTGTCCGCGCTGCTCCGCCGGGTGAGGCACGTGCCCTGAACTACGCTCGGGATCGCCCGTGCGGAGACCCCCGCGGGATCGGTCGTGCGCAGGTGGACGGGAGCGTGGCCCGTGACGGATCAGGCGGTGGCAGCGGGCGGGGTGCGGAACTTCTTCGGGCGCCAGCGGGAGTTGAAAGCCCTGCGAGCCGACATCGAACGGACCGGACTCGACACCCTCGCCGGCCACAAGGCCCCCCGCGCACGCGTCCTGCTGATCGCGGGCCGTCCGGGCTCCGGACGGACCGCGCTCGCCGAGGAACTCGTCACCGGACTCGCGGCCGCCTACCCCGACGGGGTGTTCCGCGCCCGGCTGACCGAGCCCGGCGGCGACCCGGTCCCCACCGAGCGCGTCGCGCAGGGCCTGCTCCAGGACCTGGGCATCGACGAACCGCCCGGCGCCGCGGAGGACGAGCTGACCGAGCTGGTCCGCGACGCCCTCGCCGAACGCCGCACCGTCCTCGTCCTCGACGACGCCGTCGACGCGGAGCAGGTCGATCCGCTGATCCCCGACAACCCCGACGCCCTCGTCGTCGCCGTGGCGCGGGGACCGCTGACCGGGATCCCCGACGTCCGCCCGTGCACCCTCGGCGGCCTCGACCCCAAGTCCGCGATCGAGATGCTCACCACCTACACCGGATCCGTCCGGGTGACGGTCGACCCGCAGGCCGCGGAGAGCCTCGCCGAGGAGTGCGGCGGCCAGCCGGCCGCCGTCGTCCTCGCCGGCGGCTGGCTCGCCGCCCGCCCCAAGGCGTCCGTCGCCGACCTGGCCAAACGGCTCCGCGCCCTCTCCGGCGACCCGCTCGCCCGCGCGTTCCAGCTGGTCCACGACTCGCTGGCCCAGCCGGCCGCCCGGATACTGCGATACCTCTCCCTCGCACCCCTCGGCCGCGCCGACGCCCACACGGCCTCCGCCCTGGCCGGTTGCTCGGTCTCGGCGGCCGCGAGCACGCTGACGGGCTTCGTCGGGCTGGGCCTCGTCACCGACTGCGGAGACGGGCAGTACGAGGTTCCGGGCCATCTCGTCCCCCTCCTGCGCGCTCGGATGGAGGAGGGCGACCGGCCCGCCGAGGTGCAGCTCGCCAGGGCCCGGATGCTGGAGCGGACCGTACGGCTCCTCCAGTCCTGCCGGGCCGTCACCGAGCCCGAGGGCTCCTCCGCCCGCAAGAAGCTCGCCGGGCTGCCGCGTGCCCTGCGGTTCCCGACCGCGCCGGCCGCCTGCGCGTGGCTGACCGGCCGAAGGCCCGTGCTGCTGGCCTCCGCCCGCCTCGCCGTCGCCGACGGCGAGCTCGACACCCTGGCCCGCCGGCTCGTCGCCGCGCTGGTCAGGGCGGAGACGGCGCACCGGGGCGCCGAGGCCGCGGCCCCCGTGCTGTACGGCCTGCACCGGCTGGTCCTGGACGTGGCCGAGCGGCGCGGACTGCACCGGGAGCGGGCCGCCGCGCTGCTGAACCTCGCCGATCTGGACGCCAGGACCGGCCGTACCCAGGACGCCCTGGAGCGCTACCGGGCCGCTCTCGACGCCGGAAGGGCCGCGAACGATCCGTACGCGATCGGCCGGGCGATGGAATCCGTAGGCGGTTCCTACCAGGAACTGGGGGACTGGCAGCGGGCCGGCGACTGGTACGGCCGTGCCCTCGCCCAGCGTCTCGCCCGTGACGAGCGGGCCGATCAGGCTCGGCTGTACGGGCGGCTCGGCGCGGTGCAGACCTACGCCGGCCGCTACGGAGAGGCCCTGCGGAACTGGCGCGCGGCCGCCGCGGGGTACCGGCGGCTCGCCGATCTGCCCGGCTACGCGCGGGCGTTGAGCGAGGCCGCCCGTGTCCAGGAGTACGCCGGCCGGCCCGAGGACTCCCTGCGGACCTGCGAGGAAGCGGTCGACTGGGCCCGGCGAGCCCAGGACGTACGGCTCCAGGCCGCCCTCCAGCTCAGGCTGGCGGACACGCTCGACCGGCTCGGCGACCCCGCCGCCGCCCGGCTGCACCGGTCCGCGGCCGGGCGTCTGCTGGGGACGGATGAGGAAACGGACGATGGAACAGGACCCTCCGCCTGCGAAATCCGCAGTGCTTCGAACGAAGATTAATGCTTTGCAAGGCTAGACACGGGGAACTCCTTCATTAGACTGGGTGCGCCGCGATCGACCGCGGTCTGTCCCGGTGCGCGGTAGTGCATCCGGGTATGTATCGCAGTGCACCCCCGTTTCCCCCTGATTCAAGGACCGTGATCGACGATGAAGGTCGGCATCCCCCGCGAGGTCAAGAACAACGAGTTCCGCGTGGCCATCACCCCCGCCGGTGTCCACGAGCTCGTCCGTAACGGCCACCAGGTCTTCGTCGAGCAGAACGCCGGTGCGGGCTCCTCGATCACGGACGAGGAGTACGTCTCCGCCGGCGCGCAGATCCTGCCGACCGCGGACGAGGTCTGGGCCACGGCCGACCTGCTGCTGAAGGTCAAGGAGCCCATCGCGGAGGAGTACCACCGCCTCCGCAAGGACCAGACCCTCTTCACCTACCTGCACCTCGCCGCCTCGAAGGAGTGCACGGACGCCCTCCTGGAGTCCGGCACCACCGCCATCGCGTACGAGACCGTCGAGACCGCCAACCGCGCGCTCCCGCTGCTCGCCCCGATGTCCGAGGTCGCGGGTCGCCTGGCCCCGCAGGTCGGCGCCTACCACCTGATGCGCTCGGTCGGCGGCCGCGGCGTGCTCCCCGGCGGCGTCCCCGGCACCCACGCCGGCGAGTGCGTCGTCATCGGCGGCGGCGTCTCCGGGTGGAACGCCACGCAGATCGCCGTCGGCATGGGCTTCCACGTGACCCTGCTCGACCGTGACATCAACAAGCTCCGCGAGGCCGACAAGATCTTCGGCACCAAGGTGAAGACGATCGTCTCCAACGCCTTCGAGCTGGAGAAGGCCGTCGTCGAGGCGGACCTCGTCATCGGTGCCGTCCTCATCCCGGGCGCCAAGGCCCCGAAGCTGGTCACCAACGAGCTCGTCGCCAAGATGAAGCCCGGAAGTGTCCTTGTCGACATTGCGATCGACCAGGGCGGCTGCTTCGAGGACTCGCACCCGACCACTCACGCCGAGCCGACCTTCCAGGTCCACAACTCGGTCTTCTACTGCGTCGCCAACATGCCGGGCGCGGTGCCGAACACCTCCACGTACGCCCTGACCAACGCCACGCTGCCCTACATCGTGTCGCTGGCGAACAACGGCTGGGTCGAGGCGCTGCGCCGCGACGCCGCGCTCGCCCTGGGCCTCAACACCCATGACGGCAAGGTCGTTTACCGGGAGGTCGCCGAGGCTCACGGCCTCGACCACGTCGAGCTGGCCAGCCTCCTGGGCTGAACTCCTTAGACGTCGCGTCAACCCGCGCCGTCAACCTCACACATCCGGCCGGACCTTGTGCACCAAGGTCCGGCCGGATGTGCTTCCGGCCACTTCGGGGGCCTTGTTCAACTCGCCTCGAACGTAACCCTTTAACCGTTTCGCGCACCCCTGAAACGTGCGGATGGATGGCTGCGCACCCTTGACAGAGGGGTGTTCGGTTGCCGACACATCGGGCCGGGTCCGGCGGATTGTGTTGCTGCGGAGCGGTGACACGCCATAGAGTCGCCAACCGTCGGCATGGTGCCACGCTGACCTATCGATAAATGTTCCTGGTCACATCCAAGGAGGTAAGACGACTTGTGAATGAGTCGACATTTACTCCCGGGGGCGGACAGCCAGGAATCCCTGTCGGCTCCGTCGCTGTCCGCACCTTCGCGACCAACGCGACGCATCAGCCCATGACGACAGCCCACACGATGAAGATGATGGACGGCCTACACGTGAACGCCACGGCCGGCAACGAGAGTGGCCGAGAGTCCACCCACTTCGCCGCCTACGACGAGGTGCCCGAGGGGCACTTCTACGACCCTGACGCCGAGTACGAGCCCGACCCGGAGTACGCGGCCACCCTCGCACCCGACGCTGCCCGTCAGCGCCGCGAGCGGATCGGCCCGACCGGACGGCCCCTGCCGTACTTCCCGATCCCGGGTCCGCTGACCGATCACGGACCCGCGAAGATCATCGCGATGTGCAACCAGAAGGGCGGCGTCGGCAAGACCACGTCGACCATCAACCTGGGTGCCGCGCTCGCGGAGTACGGACGGCGGGTGCTGCTCGTCGACTTCGACCCGCAGGGAGCCCTGTCGGTCGGACTCGGTGTGAACCCGATGGAGCTCGACCTCACCGTCTACAACCTGCTCATGGAGCGGGGCATGTCGGCGGACGAGGTGCTGCTCAAGACCGCGGTGCCCAACATGGACCTGCTGCCGAGCAACATCGACCTCTCGGCCGCCGAGGTGCAGTTGGTCAGCGAGGTGGCGCGCGAGTCGACGCTGCAGCGCGCCCTGAAGCCGCTGATGAACGACTACGACTACATCGTGATCGACTGTCAGCCCTCGCTCGGTCTGCTGACCGTGAACGCGCTGACGGCGGCTCACAAGGTCATCGTGCCGCTGGAATGCGAGTTCTTCGCGCTCCGCGGTGTGGCCCTGCTGACCGAGACGATCGAGAAGGTCCAGGAGCGGCTCAACCCCGAGCTGGAGCTCGACGGCATCCTCGCCACGATGTACGACTCCCGTACGGTGCACAGCCGCGAGGTGCTGGCGCGCGTGGTCGAGGCCTTCGACGACCACGTCTACCACACCGTCATCGGCCGTACCGTTCGCTTCCCGGAGACCACGGTCGCCGGTGAGCCGATCACGACGTACGCGTCGAACTCGGTGGGTGCCGCCGCCTATCGTCAGCTCGCCAGGGAGGTGCTCGCCCGGTGTCACGCCGAGTGAGTCTGCCCGGCGCCGACGAACTGTTCCGTACGACCGGGGGGATGGCGCTGCAGTCCTCCTCGCCCCGTGGCCGGGTACCGGCTCCGGCGGGCGAGAGCGACACGGAGGCGGCGGAGGGATCCGGCTCGGCGCCGGCGTCCGCTTCTCCGGCCGGCTCCGCCTCGGGCTCCGCTCCCGCCGAGCACTCGGCGGCGGAGCCCGCGGAGCAGGGGGAGCCCCGGGCCCGCACGGCGGAGCCCGCGCAGCCGCGCCGCCGCGGCAGGTCGCCGAACCGGCGGCCGAGCGGGCGTGAGCGGCACGACGAGAAGATCACGGTCTACGTCTCCGCCGAGGAGCTGATGGACCTGGAGCACGCCCGCCTGGTGCTCCGTGGCGAGCACGGGCTCGCCGTGGACCGGGGCCGGATCGTCCGCGAGGCGGTCGCGGTGGTCCTGGCGGACCTGGAGTCCCGCGGCGACGCGAGCATCCTCGTGCGACGCCTGCGCGGCCGCTGACGGTAGCCTGCGGGCTGCCGCGCCCCCGCTCCTCCCTGGACCCCGATGCCCCCGCCCCCCGACGAAACGTCCCGCCCAGCCCGCCGCCGCGCCCTGGGACGCGGCCCGGGCGCGCCCCGCCCGACCCCCACGGAACCCCAGGCCCCGCCGGTGGCCCCTGAGACCGAACCCCCGCCGGCGCCCGCGGCGGCGTCCACGGCCTCCGAGACCGAACCCGGGGCGCCCAGGCTCCGGCGGTCTGCGTCCGGGGACGCCGAGCCCGCTTCGGGCCCTGCGGTGGGCTCCACGCCCTCTGAGGCCGAACCCGGGGCGTCCACGGTCCGGCGGTCTGCGAACGGGGGTGCTGAGCCCGCTTCGGGCCCTGCTGAGGCTCACTCCGGGGCGGACACCGCCGAGCAGCCCTCGTCCGATCCCGTCGAGCCGCCCCCCGGCGCCCCCGTGGCGGTCCCGGATCCCGTGGCCGCGTCCCCGCGGGAGGGGGGTGAGGACGGGCGGTTCACCGTGCGGCTGGCGAACTTCGAGGGGCCCTTCGACCTGCTCCTCCAGCTCATCTCCAAGCACAAGCTCGACGTCACCGAGGTCGCCCTCTCCAAGGTCACCGACGAGTTCATGGCGCACATCCGTGCCATGGGGCCCGACTGGGATCTCGATCAGACGACCGAGTTCCTCGTCGTCGCCGCCACGCTGCTCGATCTCAAGGCCGCCCGGCTGCTGCCCGCCGCCGAGGTCGAGGACGAGGCCGATCTCGCGCTCCTGGAGGCCCGGGACCTGCTCTTCGCCCGGCTCCTGCAGTACCGCGCGTACAAGCAGATCGCCACGATCTTCGAGGACCGCTGGGAGAGCGAGGGCCGGCGCTACCCCCGGACCGTCGGCCTGGAGGCCCACCACGCCGAGCTGCTCCCCGAGGTCGTCATCTCCATCGGCGCCGAGGGCTTCGCCAAGCTCGCGGTGAAGGCCATGCAACCCAGGGCCAAGCCGCAGGTGTACGTCGACCACATCCACGCCCCGCTCGTCAGCGTCCGGGAGCAGGCCGGCATCGTCGTGGCCCTCCTGCGCGAGCGCGGGTGCGTCAGCTTCCGGGAGCTCACCGACGGCGTCGACGACACCCTCACCGTCGTCGCCCGCTTCCTCGCCCTCCTGGAGCTCTACCGGGAGAAGGCCGTCGCCCTCGACCAGGAGGACGCCCTCGGCGAGCTCAGCGTCACCTGGGTCGGCGGGGAGCGGGAGACCCACGTCACCGACGAGTTCGATCAACCCGTGGAGGAGAAGGCATGAGCGACCTCAAACCCGCCCTCGAAGCCGTCCTCATGGTCGTCGACGAGCCGGCCACCGAGACCCACCTCGCCAAGGTGCTGGAGCGGACCCCGCGCGAGGTCGGCGACGCCCTGCGCGAGCTCGCCGACGAGTACACCGCCCAGGGCCGCGGCTTCGAGCTGCGTCTCGTCGCCGGCGGCTGGCGCTTCTACACCCGCGCGGAGTTCGCCCCGGCCGTCGAGGCGTTCGTCCTCGACGGGCAGCAGGCCCGCCTCACCCAGGCGGCCCTGGAGACCCTCGCCGTCGTCGCGTACCGCCAGCCGGTCAGCCGATCACGGGTCTCCGCGGTCCGCGGAGTGAACTGCGACGGCGTCATGCGGACCCTCCTCCAGCGCGGTCTCGTGGAGGAGGCGGGCGCGGAACCCGAAACAGGTGCGATCCTGTACAGGACGACGAACTACTTCCTGGAGCGAATGGGCCTGCGCGGCCTGGACGAGCTCCCGGAGCTCGCGCCCTTCCTCCCCGAGGCGGACGCGATCGAGGCGGAGACGCTGGAAGGGGTCCCGTCGTTCGATCCGGATCTCCCGGATCGCGAAGACGCAGACGACAAGACGACGGACATTTGATGCGAAGCAGCAGCGGCAGGAACAGCGGAAACAACGGCGGGAGCCGTGGTGGCAACAGCGGTGGCCGCGGCAATTACCGGGGCGCCGGCAACAGCCGTGACGACCGGCAGGGCGGTGGCAGCGGTGGCGGCCGGCCCCGTAACCCGCGCCCCGAGGAGCGCAAGTACGACGTGGGCGGCTCCGGCGGCCCCTCCGACGGCCCCAAGAAGGGCCGCGGCGCCGCCGCCCGCGGAGGCGCCAAGGGCGGACCGAAGCAGTCGCCGCAGCGCGGTGGCGGCCGTACGGCCCCGGCGCGCTCGCGCGAGTACGACGCCCGCGCCGAGGAGCGCAACCGGGAGCGGTACGCGAACAAGCCGCAGGTCAAGACCCCGAAGACCTTCCCCGGCGCCGAGCAGGAGGGCGAGCGGCTGCAGAAGGTGCTCGCCCGCGCCGGCATGGGCTCGCGCCGTGCATGCGAAGAGCTGATCGAGCAGGCCAGGGTCGAGGTCAACGGCGAGATCGTCCTCGAGCAGGGCATGCGCGTGGACCCGGAGAAGGACGAGATCAAGGTCGACGGTCTGACCGTCGCGACCCAGTCGTACCTCTTCTTCGCCCTGAACAAGCCGGCCGGTGTCGTCTCCACGATGGAGGACCCCGACGGCCGCCAGTGCCTCGGTGACTACGTCACCAACCGCGAGACCCGGCTCTTCCACGTCGGCCGCCTCGACACCGAGACCGAGGGCATCATCCTCCTCACCAACCACGGTGAGCTGGCCCACCGCCTCACGCACCCGAAGTACGGCGTGAAGAAGACCTACCTGGCCGCCATCACCGGTCCGCTTCCCCGCGAGGTCGGCAAGCTGCTCAAGGAGGGCATCCAGCTGGAGGACGGCTACGCCCGCGCCGACCACTTCCGCGTGGTCGAGCAGATCGGCAAGAACTACCTGGTCGAGGTCACGCTGCACGAGGGCCGCAAGCACATCGTGCGCCGGATGCTCGCCGAGGCGGGCTTCCCGGTCGAGAAGCTCGTGCGCACCGCCTTCGGCCCGATCGGGCTCGGCGACCAGAAGTCCGGCTGGCTGCGCCGGCTGACCAACACCGAGGTCGGCATGCTGATGAAGGAAGTCGGCATGTAGTCCCGCCCCACCGCTCCACGAAGAAGCCCGTGAC